>NZ_JAYSBK010000009.1:0-51449 GCF_041915465.1 Novosphingobium sp.
CCGATCAGATGGCCAACCGAAGGCCCGGTCGGATACCAGCGTGAATAGCCGCGCTGGGCCAGCACGCCGGGCAGGTCGGGCAAGCGCACGCTGACCGCGGCAAAATTGTCCCAATCGAGCCCCGAGGCGACTTCGACGGGGCGAAAGCCGTGGGCTTTTTCCATCTTGTCGCGCAGGTCGGTGACCTTGTCGTCGGGCAGCTTGAGCAGGCGGGCCAGTTCGCTGATCGTCGCGTCGGCGTCGTCGAGCCGGTCTGGGATCAGGTCGACGCGGAAGTCGGCGCGGTTCGAGGCCAGCGGCGCGCCCCGGCGATCAAGGATCCAGCCCCGCCGCGGCGGGATGAGCGACAGGTTTACCCGGTTGCTTTCGGACATCATGTTGTACTTGCTGTTCTGGACCAGCCCGATCCAGCCCATCCGCACCGCGAGCAGCACCCCGACGCCGGTCTGCAAGCCACCAATCAGGACGCTGCGGCGGTCAAAGCTGTTGCGGAGCGTGCCGGAACTGACGTGTCGGGGTTCCCCGAACATCTAGATCTTCCTCACGCGCATCAGCCGCAGCCGGTCGACCCGGCCGACCAGGCGGGCGGCGAGCGGGTAGCATAGCACGGAGATCACCAACTGGGGGACAAGCACGGGTAACAGGGTATGCCCGCCGCCATGATTGGCGATGCCCAGCGAAAGCAGGATATAGGCAACGATGATCGCCGCGGCGGCCACCCAGTTGTGCGCGAAATCGCGCCAGGGAAAGCGCATCTCGATGATGTCCAGCGCGATCATCGCTGCAGACCACAGCAGGACGGCGCTGCCCATCGGTTGTCCGCTGTAGAGGTCGTCGATCAGGCCCAGCGGCAGGCCCGCCCAGATCGGGAACAGGCCGGGGCGCAGTTGCTGCCACGCGACGAGGAACAGGAAACCGAGCGGGGGAACCACCGGCGCGGAGGCAATCAGCGGAAGAAGCGGCGCGAGGCTGCCGAGGATTACAAGCAGCCACGGCGCGGCGATCGCCAACACGGGCGAGGGCGCGCGGTTGATCCTGACGCGGGTGATGCCGTGGAGCGAATCGGACAGCGTCTGGGCCATCACTTCGTCTCCGCCCCCGGTGTACCGGGCTCGGGCTTCAGTTCGCTGCCCTTCTGGGCTTCGTCCCACAGTGGGTAGACAGCGACGAACTCGGTCGCGCCCGGATCGCTCAGCGGGCGGGCAACAGCGCCGTCGCGGGTCAGTTCGCTGACCACGGCAACTGCGGTGCCGGGCCGGAACAGGCCGCCCTGGCCCGAAGTCACGAAGGCATCGCCGATCTTGACAGTATTGATCCCGGCATTGATCAGCCGCAGCTGGATCGTGCCATCGGCCTTGCCCGAGGCATAGGCTGGCAGACCGTCGGTGGCGCGACGCACGGGAACCATGCTTTCGCCATCGGTGATCAGCAGTACGCGGGACGAATTGTTGCCGACTTCAAGTACGCGGCCTACCAGGCCCAGCGGTGAGCGCACCGGCATGCCAACGCGCACGCTCTGCTGGCTGCCCGCGCCAAGCAGCGCAAACCGCCGCGAACTGGTTGAAGTCGAGGCGATCAGCCGGGCAACGACAACGGGTTTGGGTTCCTGCCCGACCAGGCCGAGCATTTCCTTGAGGCGGGCGTTTTCGTTCGCCAATGCCTGGGCTTCGGCCAGCTTGACGCGCGACAGGGCCACTTCCTGTTCAAGTTTCGCCACCCGGCTGCCCGAAGTAAAGAAGCCGGCGATGGTATCGTACCAGCTGCCAGCCTCGCTACGGGTCGCGGCAGCGGCCTGTCCGGCCGGCGCAGTAAGATCGTTGGCGGCCGAGCGCATCCCGCCAAAGACAGAGCCGTTGCCGCTCGAGACAAGCAGCAGCACGCCGCCGACGAGAGCCCCGGCGGCGGCGATCACGTATCCGAAGAATGTACCGTATTGCGCCCTGCGGGAATAACCGGGACGCCGGTTGCTCGGCGGCGCCATGCCTGCGCTACTCCTGCTTTCCGGCGCGCGGGATGAGCGGCCGGGTCATGGGCTCAGGCCGTCATCAGGACGCCGCGATAGATCGGGTCTTCCATGGCGCGGCCGGTGCCCAGCGCGACGCAGGAAAGCGGATCTTCGGCAATCGAGACGGGCAGGCCGGTCTCTTCGCGCAGGTACTCGTCAAGGCCCTGGATCAGCGCGCCGCCGCCCGTCAGGACGATGCCCTGGTCGACGATGTCGGCGGCAAGTTCCGGTGCGGTGTTTTCCAGCGCGATGCGCACGCCTTCGACGATTGCCCCGATCGGTTCGGCCAGCGCCTCGGCGATGTTGGCCTGCGTGATGGTGATTTCCTTGGGCACGCCATTGACAAGGTCACGGCCCTTGAGGTGGATCGTTTCGCCCACGCCGTCAGCCGGAACCGTGGCGCAGCCATAGTCCTTCTTGATGCGTTCGGCGGTGGCTTCGCCGATCAGCAGGTTGTGATGGCGGCGCACGTAGGACACGATCGCTTCGTCCATCTTGTCCCCGCCGACGCGGACCGAGGTGGTATAGGCGAGGCCGCGCAGCGAGAGCACGGCGACTTCGGTGGTGCCGCCGCCAATGTCGACCACCATTGAGCCGACCGGTTCGGTTACCGGCATGTCGGCACCGATCGCGGCGGCCATCGGTTCGAGGATCAGGTACACCTGGCTGGCACCCGCGTTCGAAGCCGCGTCACGGATCGCGCGGCGTTCGACCGAGGTCGAGCCCGAAGGCACGCAGATCACGATTTCCGGTGGGCTGAACACGCTGGTGCGCTTGCCGTTCACCTTGCGGATGAAATGCTTGATCATTTCTTCGGCGATTTCGATGTCGGCGATAACGCCGTCGCGCAGCGGGCGGATCGCCTCGATGCTGTCCGGGGTCTTGCCCATCATCATCTTGGCATCGTCGCCCACGGCCTTGACGCGCTTGATCCCGTTGATCGTTTCGATCGCCACGACCGAGGGCTCATTCAGCACGATTCCGCGATCCTGGACATAGACCAGCGTGTTCGCCGTCCCAAGGTCGATCGCCATGTTCTGGGAACCGAATTTCAAGAATCGCGAAAAGAACGAAGCCATTGAAAAACCTGTTTTATGTCGTGCGGGGCTAGACGCGATTCGCGTATAGACAAGCCGCTGCGTTGGCAAGGAAGCGGACCCCTTAGCGCATGGCCTGTGCAAAGGCCAAAAAATTAATCGGAAATTGCCCGTTTTGCACAGGCTCCATCTCGAATTTGGCGCACTTCGTCGCTACCCGTTTCGCGTGCCCCAGATCCGCCGCCTTCCCGAAGACCTCGTCAACCGCATCGCCGCGGGCGAAGTGGTCGAGCGTCCGGCTTCCGCGCTCAAGGAACTGGTTGAAAACGCGATCGACGCGGGCGCGCGCAACATTGCCGTGCGGCTGACCTCGGGCGGGCTCGACGGGATCGAGGTAACCGACGACGGCTGCGGGATGCGGCCGGACGAAATCGCCCTGGCGTTGGAACGCCACGCCACCTCCAAGCTGCCCGACGAACATATCGAACTGGTCGCAACGCTGGGCTTCCGGGGCGAGGCGCTGCCCTCGATCGCCAGCGTCGCGCGCCTCACCATCGAAAGCCGCCCGCGCGGTGCGGCCGAAGGCTGGAAGCGCGTGGTCGATCATGGCGAGGTGGTGGGCGATGGCCCCGCGGCGCTTCCGCCCGGCACGCGGATCCGGGTGGAGGACCTGTTCGGCAAGGTGCCGGTGCGGCGTAAGTTCCTGCGCTCGGCTCGCAGCGAATACGCCGCCTGCCTCGACGTCGTGAAGCGGCTGGCGATGGCGCGGCCCGATATCGGCTTCGTGCTCGAACACGATGGCCGCCGCGTCTTTGCGGTCCAGCCCGACGAGGAACTCGCAGGGCGCGTTGCCCAGATCGTCGCGCGCGAACTGGCCAGCGACGGCGTGGCGATCGAACTGGAGCGCGGACTGGCGCGGCTGACCGGCGTCGCGGGCCTGCCGACCTACAATCGGGGCGTGGCTGATCACCAGTACCTGTTCGTCAACGGACGCCCGGTGAAGGACCGGTTGCTCGTCGGCGCGGTGCGCGGGGCCTATGCCGATATGCTGGCGCGCGACCGGCACGCGGTGCTGGCGCTGTTCCTCGACGTTCCGCCCGAGGAGGTCGACGTCAACGTCCACCCGGCCAAAACCGAAGTGCGCTTTCGTGATCCGGCCTTCATTCGCGGCTTCATCGTCAGCGGTCTGCGCCATGCTCTCGAAGGCGCGGGGCAGCGCAGCGCGCAGGCTCCGGCAGCGCCCGCGATGGGCAATTGGCAGGCCGAGCCGATTACGCGGCTGAGTGAGCCCGCGCCCGCACTGTCATCGCTGTTCGCGCGCGAATATTCAGCGGCGAGTCTGGGTGTGCGCGAAGCCGCGCCGCAATGGCGCGCGCTTGACCCCGCGCCGCCCGCCGCCCGCGCGGAAGTGGCTGAGGAAGCAACCGTCCCGTCGGTCCAGCACCCGCTGGGCGTGGCGCGCGGGCAGGTGGCGAACACCTATATTGTGGCTGAGGCGGAAGACGGGCTGGTGCTCGTCGATCAGCACGCCGCGCACGAACGACTGGTGCTGGAACGGTTGAAAGCGGCCGGGGCGCAAGGCGCGGTCACAGCCGCGCAGGCGCTGCTGATTCCCGAAGTGGTCGAACTCGACGAGCCGGACTGCGACCGGCTTGAAACTGCTTCGGCACGGTTAGCAGACTTCGGGCTAACGCTCGAACGCTTCGGCCCGAAGGCGATGCTGGTGCGCGCCGTTCCAGCAGTGCTCGGCAAGGGCGACGTTCAGGCGCTGGTGCGCGACGTGGCCGACGATCTGGCCCAGAACGGCGATACGCTGCTGCTGGGCGAACGGCTCGACCTGGTGCTGGCGACGATGGCCTGCCACGGCTCGGTCCGCGCCGGGCGGGCGCTGTCGGTTGCGGAAATGAACGCGCTGCTACGCGAAATGGAAGTCACCCCGCGCTCGGGCCAGTGCAACCACGGGCGGCCCACCTGGGTGAAGCTCGCCCATGGCGATATCGAAAAGCTGTTCGGCCGGAAATAGCCTTCAGGCAGGGGCTCCGCGCACCCGGATCAGCCCGATCGACTTCATCGTGCAGACCATCACATCGTCCTGGTTATAGACCCTGACGATCGACTGGAAGCTGCCCATTTCAGGGCGCGACTGGCTTTGCTTCTTGGAGAGCAGTTCGGTTTCCACGCGCAGCACGTCGCCCGGAAACACGGGGCGCAGCCAGCGCAGTTCATCGAGCCCCGGCGAGCCGAGCCCGGCCTGCTTGCGCTCGGTCAGGTTGCCGACCAGCATCCGCATGACCATTGCGCAGGTGTGCCATCCGCTCGCGGACAGCCGCCCGAAATGGGTGGCTGCCGCGGCGGCATCGTCGAGATGGAAGGGCTGGGGATCGTACTTGGAAGCAAACTCGATCACCTCTTCGCGCGTCACCTCGTAACGCCCGAAGGCTGCTTTCGTGCCGACTACCAGATCCTCGAAATAAACCAGCCCGTCATCCATCCTCAATGCCCCAATGTTATCCTGGCGAACACTGTGTAGCCCCATGGACTGTCCCCGTAATAGGGGTCAAGCGCGGCGGGCTTGGCATAGAGGTTCACGCTGCCGCCCAGCGCCAGCTCGACCGGGCCGAGCGGGATGCGCCGGGCATAGCCCGTCTGGAACTTGCTGACGCGGAACTTCTGGTCGTGAAGCGGATCGTGGTGATCGGGGAAGAGTTCGTCGTTGGCGACGTTCTCGAACCGCCCGAACAGGGTGTTGTGGCGGTCCAGATCCCAGTTCACTTCGCCGATCCACGCGCTCAGGGTTTCGCCCGGAACGCGCTTCTTGGCTGAATATGCCAGCATCGCCGAGACACCGCCGCGCGCATATTGCGCCGAGGTGGTGAAGCGGTGCTCGTCCTCGCCGGGATGGGTCGCCTCGGGCTGCTTGATCTGGCCGTAACTGGCCTGGATCGCCCAGTTCGGCGTCGGGGTCAGGGTGGCGCGAACCGACCAGGAATCGAGCTTGGGCGTCTCGATGTTCCAGCGCTTCTCGTCAGGTTCAGCTCCGCGAAACGCGCTCGCCTCCAGTTGCCAGAGCGGAGCCGAATAGCCCGCCGTCACCACACCATAGGTGATGTGGGTGGAATCGAACCAGTGGTGGGTGATCGGCGGCTCGGGGTTCAGTGCGGCAGAGCCCCGATGCATGAATGCGCTGGGGCCAAGCGCAGGCTCGCCCACAGGACCGCCATAGACGAACAGGCTGCCATCGCCGACATCAAGGTCCACCCGCGCCGATAGTTCCATGAACAGGTCGTGCGGATGCTGCCGGTCGACCAGGGGCAAGCCTTGCGCGGTTTCGCCCGTTGCGAAGAGGTTGGGATAACCCGCCGCGTCCATCGCCGGCTCGAGGCTGAGCATGGACTTGAACTGGATCCGGCCCCAGTCGGTCGTGCGTTCTGCGCCCAGCATGGCCATCGAGGTGGCATAGGTCTTGCTGGCGCCGCGCGGGCCGGTATGGTCGGTATGCTGTAGCGAGACGGTGCCGTGGGCCATGAACATCCAGGGCATGTCCCCGGTAATCACCGCCATGCACGAGGAGCGCATCATCCTTTCGTGATAGCTTGCCTCGTCGCCGGGCAAGCGGCTCGTGCCGGAGCCGTCGACAAATCCGAGCGTGCCGGGCTGGCAGGTGGTGATCGCGGCGTGATCGCCATGATCCATCCCGGCCATATCGTCGTCCGGTTGGGGCTGCGGCATTTCCATGCCCGGGTGATGCTGCATTCCACCCATGTCGTGGCCGGAATGATCCTGCGCGAAGGCAGGCGATGAGAGTGCGCTGGCGCAGGCGAGCGCCAGCCAGATGCGGCTTTTCATGGTAAATTCCTGATCGTTCGTTGGGGGCGGCCCCCTGACTATGCGGTAGATGCGCGCGATCAGGTGCGGGGAGGGGGCGTATCCGGCCTCAGCGCGCTGCCGCTCAGGGCTTTGGCCAGCACCAGGACATGGGCTGTGGTCAACCGGCTCGGCGCGGCAGGCATCGCGGGCAGGCGGCACAGTGGGGCGATGCAACCGATACAGTCATGCGCCGCGGGCGGGCGTTGCTGCTGCTTGCCGTGGTCCGTTGGTGCCTGCTGCTCGTGGCACGAGGGCGCGGCTTCGTGGTGCATCGACCCGGCCATGCTGGTCGGCGCAGTCGACAGCGGCATCGCCGCCGCGGGCAGCGCAAGACACAGTGTCAGCAGGGCAAGAAGCAGGCGGCGCAACATCTGCCGCTGTTTAGGACAAGTTGGCTGCCCATGTCCAATTTTGCCAATAAGCACCTGAAATGGGGAGGGCTTTCTCCTTGACCGATGGGCCGAACAGCGCTTTCTTGTGGCCGAACTTTGGTTCGAGGGGGGATAATGGCAAGGATGAAACTTGCGGGGATTGGCCTCGCGTTAGCGCTGGCCATCGCGCCGATGCCACTGGTGGCGCAGGACAACGGCGGGCAGGCCGATGTCGCCGCGCTGGTCAAGACGCTCAAGCCGCAGCACGGCAAGATCGCCTTGCCCGAAGCGCGCGCCACGCTCGACCTTGGCACCGCCTATGATTTCTATGGGCCCGAGGATGCCCGCACGATCCTCGTCACGATCTGGGGCAATCCGCCGGATTCAGCCGAAGGTGTGCTGGGGCTGGTGATGCAGGCCGGAAAGTCGCCGCTGCAGGATAACTGGGGCGCCGTCGTCACTTACGAGGCGACAGGTTACGTCTCGGATGAAGATGCCGCCTCGACCGATTACGCCGAGCTCATGAAGCAGATGCAGGAGAGCGAGGTCGAGGTGAACAAGCAGCGCCAGGCTGGCGGCTATCCCGCGATCCACCTCACCGGTTGGGCCGAACCGCCCAATTACGACAGCGGGTCGCATTCGGTGGTCTGGGCGCAGGAACTGGCCTTTGCCGATACCAACGTGCATTCGCTCAACTACGATGTGCGGACGCTTGGGCGGGGCGGGGTGCTCAGCGTCAACCTGATCTCGTCGATGCCGCACCTGGCGGAAGTGAAGGCCGCCGCACACGAATTTGCCGGCCATGCCAGCTTCGATGCCGGAGCGCGCTATGCCGATTTCGATCCCAATCTCGACAAGAAAGCCGAATACGGGATCGGCGGACTGGTTGCGGCCGGGGTTGGCGTGGCAGCGGCCAAGAAGCTTGGCCTGCTGGCGATCTTCGCCAAGTTCCTGAAGCCGCTTCTGGTGGCGGTGGTGGTTGCCTTCGGGGCGCTCAGGAACAGGATCATGGGTCTGTTCGGGCGCGGCCGGGACGAGCTGGAGGGCTGATCCCGGCGGCTGGCTTGAACCGGGTCAAACGTTGAACTTGAAGTGCATGACGTCACCGTCGTGCACCACGTATTCCTTGCCTTCCTGGCGCAGCTTGCCCGCATCCTTGGCGCCGGTCTCGCCGCCCAGCGCGATGTAATCGGCATAGGCGATGGTTTCGGCGCGAATGAAGCCGCGCTGCATATCGGAGTGGATTTCGCCGGCCGCTTCGGGGGCCTTGGCGCCCTGGTGCACGGTCCAGGCGCGGGCTTCCTTGGGGCCGACGGTGAAGAAGGTGATGAGGTGGAGGAGGTCATAGCCCGAGCGGATCACGCGGGCGAGGCCGGTTTCATGGAGGCCCATTTCCTCAAGAAAGACCAGCCGGTCTTCCGGTTCCATGCCGACCAGATCAGCCTCGATCGCGGCCGAGACGATCACGGCATTGGCGCCCTCGGCCTTGGCCTTTTCGAACACGCGGGCGGAAAAGGCGTTGCCGTTCGCCGCGCTGTCTTCCTCGACGTTGCAGACATAGAGCACCGGCTTGGCGGTGAGCAGCTGCGCCTGCCGGAACACGCGGGCTTCCTCGTCGTCCTTGGGCTGGGTCAGCCGCGCGGGTTTGCCTTCGCGCAGGAGTTCGAGCGCCTGGCCAAGCACCGAGGCGATGATCTTCGATTCCTTGTCGCCCGCGCTGGCTTTCTTCTGGGCGGCCGGAACGCGCTTTTCGAGGCTTTCCAGGTCGGCCAGCATCAGTTCGGTTTCGACCGTTTCAGCATCCGAGATCGGATCGACCTTGTTGTCGACGTGCTGGATGTCGTCGTTTTCGAAGCAGCGCAGCACATGGACGATCGCGTCCACCTCGCGGATGTTGCCAAGGAACTGGTTGCCCAGCCCTTCGCCCTTCGATGCGCCGCGCACGAGCCCCGCGATATCGACGAAGCCAAGCTGGGTCGGGATGATCTTCTGGCTGCCGGCGATACGGGCCAGTTCGTCAAGCCGGGGATCGGGCACGCCGACGTTGCCCACGTTCGGCTCGATCGTGCAGAACGGATAGTTCGCCGCCTGCGCCGCCTGCGTTTCGGTCAGCGCATTGAACAGGGTGGACTTGCCGACATTCGGCAGGCCAACGATACCGCAACGAAAACCCATCACTCACTCCGCCTGGGGGCCAAGGCGCGGCCCATAGCGGGGGGCGGGCGGTTTGACCAGTGGGGGCGATGGGGCAAGCTAGGCGCTTGCGCGGCGCGGCAATCGCGGCAAAACTTACCGGCAGGGGCAAATCGGGGGTAATTCGATGACTGGGGGGCTTTTCGAGCATCAGGGCACAACCTTGCTCTTTCCAACTCCGCTGCTGACCTATCAGGTTGCCGGGGCCGCGCAGATCAATGCGCTGCTCCTGCAGGAAGTCGAACTGCGCAAGGTGCGCGATCCCAATGTTTCGCGCAGCGGGCGCAACGGCTGGCACAGCCGGGTGGACTTCTTCACCCGCACGGAACCAGGCCACCGCGCGCTTGGCGCGGCCATTCGCGGCGCGGTGGAGGATGCCACGATCCGCCTGTCGGGCGACGCGTCGTTCTTTCAGCGCGTGAACTACCGCATCAACGGCTGGATCAACGTCAACCCACAGCACGCCTACAACGTTCCCCACGATCATCCCGGCAGCTATTGGTCGGGCTGCTACTATGCAGCGATTGCCAGGGCGGAGGAGGGTGGCGGGGCAATTTCCTTCATTGACCCGCGCTGTGCCCCCACCGGGCAGGCGATGGTCAGGGCGGAGGTTTTTTCGGGCGCGCACAGCGTCGTTCCCGCACCGGGAATGTTGCTGCTGTTTCCGGGCAATGCCAAGCACTGGGTCCACCCCAACGAGGCAGAGACCGAGCGCGTGACGGTGGCCTTCAATGTTGCCTTCGGCGGGGCAGGGCAGGGGGGCTAGCCAGCGTCACGGCTGACTTGTGCTTCGTCCGCCCGCTTCAGGTATTCGCGCTTCTTGCGGGTAAGGTAGCTGCTCAGCGCAGCGCCGCCCTTTTCCATTCCCGGATGGATGAAATAGCCCTTCACCCAGAAATTGCACCAGTGGCGGGCCGGGTTTTGTGAGCCATCGATCTGGATCTCCACGTGATAGCCCGGCACGCGGAAGTTATGCCGCTTGCGGATCGAGACGATCTCGTTCCAGCGCAGGCGATGGCAGTAAAGGTTGCCTACGATCCGCAAGCCTGCGCTGTCGAGCTCCACACGGTAGACGAACAGCGCGTTGAGCCCCACGATGAAGCCCACCACCATGACCCATGCGCCCAAAGCGAAGAGGGGGGGCTTCCACCACCCGCCTTCGCCGGGCAGTTTGGTCAAGACGGCAAGGATCATCACGGCCGCAAGGCAACCGATCACCACCGTCATCACCAGATTGAGCAGATGAGCCCACCAGTGCCGGCGGATCACGATCGACCCGGCGGGCATGGTCAGTCCTGCATCCTTCGCGCAACATCGCTCATGAAGCGGGCATCGTCGCCCTTGGCGAGCCAGTCGGCCTCGGCTGAAATAGCGCCCAGCATATCGGTCAGCGGGTCGAGTTCGGCCTTGGCATAGTTGCCCAGCACATAACCCGTCACCCGGTCCTTGTGCCCCGGATGGCCGATGCCGAGCCGCACGCGGCGGAAATCGGGGCCAAGGTGCTGGTCGATCGAGCGCAGCCCGTTATGCCCCGCATGGCTGCCGCCCTGCTTGACCTTGACCTTGAAGGGGGCAAGATCGAGCTCGTCGTGGAACACGGTGAGGGCATCGGTGCCCAGCTTGTAAAAGCGCAGCGCCTCGCCCACCGAACGGCCGCTTTCGTTCATGAAGGTCGCGGGCTTCAAGAGCAGCACCTTCTGCCCCCCGATCCGGCCCTCACGCAGCCAGCCCTGGAACTTCTTCTGTTCGGGGCCGAAATTGTGGACGTCGGCAATCGTGTCGAGCGCCATGAATCCCACGTTGTGACGGTGCATCGCATATTGCGGACCAGGATTGCCGAGACCGACCCAGAGCTGCACGTCATTCTCCAAACGAAAACCGGGCCGCATTGCTGCGGCCCGGTTTGCATTGGGGCAGACTGGCCGCCCCGGTCAACCAAGAGCTGTTTAGGCTTCGGTCTTGCTGTTGTCGCCTTCTTCGCTGCGCAGACCCGAGGGGGCAACGATGGTGGCGATGGTGAAGTCGCGGTCGGTGATCGCGCTCTTCACGCCAGCCGGCAGGGCGACGTGGCTGATGTGGATCGAGGCGCCGACATCGAGGCCGGTCACGTCGATCTGGATGTCGTCGGGGATCTTGTCCGCTTCGCAGACCAGTTCCAGCTCATGACGGACGATGTTGAGCACCGCACCGCGCTTGAGGCCCGGCGAGGCGGCTTCGTTCACGAACACCACCGGCACTTCGACGTGGACAGTCGCGTTGGCCGCCAGGCGCAGGAAGTCGCCGTGCAGCGGGCGATCGGTGACGGGGTGGAAGGCAACGTCCTTGGGGAGCGTGCGCACGACCTTGCCGCCGACTTCGATCTCGACGATCGAGTTAAAGAAGTGGCCGGTACCCAGCTGCTTGACCAGCAGCTTTTCCTCGACGTGGATCGCGAGGGGTTCTTCGTTGCCACCATAGATCACGGCGGGGACGCGGCCGTTGCGACGCAGATCACGGGAGGCTCCCTTGCCAGCCCGTTCGCGCGTCTCGGCCGGCAGGTGCAGAGTATCGCTCATAGCATTGCCTTTCGAATACGAGATTAAATCGATCTTCTCCGCCACGCCTCCAGGGATGACCATGACGGGAAGCGCGCGCCCCTAACGGGCATTCACGCAAAAAGCAAGCGTTCTACTGGAGTCGCGTGACCTTGTAGCCTTGCGCCGCGAGCAGCGCGGGCAGGCCCTCCGGCCCGGCCATGTGCCCGGCTCCCACGGCGACGAAGGGATGGGCCCCGCCGCGCAGCAGCGCGACCAGCCGCGCGGTCCAGGCGCGATTGCGCCCCGTAAGCAGAGCGGTGCGCAGTTCTGGATCATTGAGGAAGCCGCGCTCGGTCTCGGCCAGGATCGGCTGAAGGTCGCCATTTGCCCAGCCTTGCTGCACCGACAGGTCGGCGCCCTTGGGCTGCGCCCCATCGCGCAACACGCTTTCCAGCAGCACGCGCTGGTCTTCCTCGGGCAGCCCGTCGAAGATCGCCAGCTGCCGCCGCGCGCCCTCGAATTCATCGACCGGTCCCATGTAGTCGGCCACGAGCGCACGATCGACGCCGTTTTCGTTCTCGATCCCTTCTTGCGCCGCTATCGCCTGTTGCAGCGCCAGCGCGGCGGCCCAGGTTTCAAGGCCATCGAAAGTCGCCGGGTCGAGCTTGTACTTCGCCATCACCGCATCGAAAGCTGGCCGCATTGCTGGCGAGACTCGTTCGCGCAGCGGCGGCAGGCCGGGCGAGTGCGACAGTTCGGCAAAGATTGCCGGGGCCTGTTCGATATGCGCGACTTCGACCAGCAAGCTGTCGGAGCCGCGCAGCGCGGACTCGATCTTGTCAGAACGCCAGTCGACCGGATCGTGCAGCGCGTGGATCGTCCCGAACAGCCAGGCCTTCTGCCCGTTCGGGCCTTCGACCAGCCACAGCGCGGGGTGGACTTCGACCGGCTTGTGGCAGCCTGCCAGCGCGAGCGCGCCAAGCGCCGCAAGGACGAGCTGTCGCCAGCGCTTACTGGACACGTTCGGACTTGATCCCGGCCTTGGCGAGCTCGTCCTGCACGCTGCCTTCGCCGCCGAGGTGGCCTGCGCCCACGGCGATGAACACCACGCCGGGGCGGTCCAGCCGCTGGCGGATCCACGCGGCCCAGCTCTTGTTGCGGGCGGTGATCAGGGCTTCCTTCATTGCCGGGTTGTCCTCATCGGAATTGAGCGCGCTTGCCAGTGCAGTCGGATCGCCCGCGGCCCAGGCGTTGACCATGGTGTCGATCTGGTTGCTGAGTTCAGGCAGGCCGTCGATCACTTCGAACAGGTATTGCTTCTGCACTTCAGCCGAGAACTGATCGAACAGGCCCAGCTGGAAATCCAGCGTTTCAAGACCATAACGCGGGCGGCCCATCGCCTTGTTCTTCGCGGCAAGCTCGGCTTCCACCCCATAGGACGGATCATAGCCTTCGCGGATCAAGGGCAGGGTGGCCAGGCCGACCGCGGCGTACCACGGCTTGAAGCTGTCGAACGCGGCGGGCGGCAGGCCCAGCCCGGTCATCGCCTTTTCGAAGCGGGCCTTTTCAGCGGGGTTCATGCCCGTGCGCAAGCTCTGGCCCTTGGGCAGCATGCCGTACTTCATCACCAGCCGCGGGGCCTCCGCCTCGGCGCCGTCGGGGATCTCGGTGACCAGCTCATCGGCGCTCTCAAATGCCTTGGCCAGATCGCCGTGATACCAGTCGATCCCGCGCGGCAGCAGATGGATCGTGCCGAACAGGTAGATCGTGGTGTCGGCATCCTGCACGACCCACAGCGCCGGGGTGGCGACGCGGGTGTCGGGAACGGCCTCGACCGGCTGCGGTGTCGGCTCGTGCTGCTGGGCGAACAGGGCGTTCGGTGCAAGCAGCGCCGCGATCGCAAGAAGGGGCGCGAAAAGACGTGATTTGAGGGTCATGGCCGGGCTTCTACCCCGCCAAACCCTGTCAGTCGATGAACGAGTTGGCGGTGCTGGAACTTGACCGGTTCCGGCCCATCGGCCAAAGGCCCGCGCATGAGCGAAAATGCGCCCCTTTGCTTCCAGGAGATGATCCTGCGGCTCCACTCGTTCTGGAGCGCGCAAGGCTGTCTCATCCTGCAACCCTATGACATGCGCATGGGGGCAGGCACGTTCCACCCCGCGACCACGCTGCGCGCGCTTGGTCCCGAGCCGTGGAAGGCCGCCTATGTGCAGCCCAGCCGCCGCCCGACCGATGGCCGCTATGGCGAAAATCCCAACCGGCTGCAGCACTATTACCAGTATCAGGTGATCCTGAAGCCGAACCCGGCGAACCTGCAGGAGCTTTATCTCCAGTCGCTCGCCGCGATCGGGATCGATCCGCTGGCGCACGACATCCGCTTTGTCGAGGATGACTGGGAAAGCCCGACGCTGGGCGCCTGGGGACTGGGCTGGGAAGTGTGGTGCGACGGGATGGAAGTCACCCAGTTCACCTATTTTCAGCAGGTCGGCGGGTTCGATTGCAAGCCTGTGGCGGGCGAACTGACCTATGGCCTCGAACGCCTCGCGATGTACATCCAGGGCGTCGACCGGGTCTATGACCTGCGCTTCAACGATCACGGCGTCAGCTATGGCGACGTGTTCCTGAAGAACGAGCAGGAGCATTCGAAGTACAACTTCGAAGTGGCCGACACCGCCAGCCTGTTCGACGGTTTCGCCAAGGCCGAGGCCGAATGCATGCGCTGCATCGAGGCGAACGTGCCGCTCGCCGCCTATGACCAGGCGATCGAGGCCAGCCACCTGTTCAACCTGCTGCAGGCGCGCGGCGTGATTTCCGTGCAGGAACGCGCCAGCTACATCGGCCGCGTGCGCGATCTCGCCAAGGGCAGCTGTCAGGCCTGGATCGAGAAGAACAAGGACGAATGGGCGGCGAAGTATCCGGAGTGGAGCCTGTGAGCGATTTCCTTCTCGAACTGCGCTCCGAAGAAATCCCGGCGCGGATGCAGGCGGATGCCCGCGCGCATCTTCAAAGCATGTTTGCTCGCTTGATGGCGGAAGCCGGTGTCGATTTCGGAGAAATGGACGCATGGTCGACGCCGCGGCGCCTCGCCTTGATTGTGCGGGATTTGCCTGTTTCCACCAAAGCCGTGCGCGAGGAAACGAAAGGGCCCCGGACGAGTGCGCCAGAACAAGCGCTTGAGGGTTTTCTGCGCAAGACGGGCCTGACTAAGGACGAGCTCGAAGAACGCGACGGGGTTTGGTTCGCGGTTATTGAGAAGCCAGGTCGCTTGGTAAGAGACGTTCTCGCTGAAGCTATTCCGCAAATTGTTCGCCACTTTGGTTGGCCCAAGTCGCAGCGCTGGGGCGTCGCTTCGATCAGCACCGAAAGCCTGCGCTGGGTGCGGCCGCTCTCGGGGGTCGTTGCGATCCTCGGCGAGGATCTGGTCCCGTGCGAAGTCGGCGGCATTGCCTCTGGCTACACCACGCGCGGGCACCGCTTCCACGCGCCGGGCGAAGTCACCATCGGCGGCGCGCATGACTATTCGGAAAAGCTGCGGCTTGCCCACGTGATCGTCAATCACGCGGAACGCCAGGACCTTATCCGCGAGCGTGCCAAGGCCGCCGCCGAAGCCGAGGGGCTGACCCTGGTCGAGGACGAAGGCCTGGTGATCGAGAACGCGGGCCTCACCGAATGGCCGGTGCCGCTGCTCGGCCGGTTCGACGAAGCCTATCTTGAAGTGCCGCCCGAAGTGATCCAGCTGACCGCGCGCACGAACCAGAAGTATTTCGTGTGCGAGAAGGACGGCAAGCTTGCCAACGCCTTCGTCTGCACTGCCAACATCGCGGCGACTGATGGCGGGGCCGAGATCGTCGCGGGTAACCGCAAGGTCCTCGCCGCGCGCCTGTCGGACGCCAGCTTTTTCTGGAAGCAGGACCGCAAGACCACGCTGGAAGAACAGGCGAAGAAGCTCGCCCGGATCACCTTCCACGAAAAGCTTGGCACCGTCGCCGACAAGGTCGAGCGCGTGGCCAAGCTCGCCGAATGGCTGGCAAGCGAGGGCATTGTCCCGAACAGCGATCCCTCACTTGCCCGCCGCGCGGCAGAGCTGTGCAAGGCGGACCTCGTCACCGAAATGGTCGGTGAATTCCCCGAACTGCAGGGCCTGATGGGCGGCTACTACGCCCGCGCCGAGGGGCTGCCCGATGCGGTGGCCGATGCGATCCGCGATCACTACAAGCCGGTCGGGCAGGGCGACGATGTCCCCACCGCGCCGGTTACCGTGGCCGTGGCGCTGGCGGACAAGCTGGATACGATCCGCAGCTTCTTTGCCATCGATGAAAAGCCGACCGGCTCGAAGGATCCCTTCGCGCTGCGCCGCGCGGCGTTGGGTATCATCCAGATCATCACCGCCAACGGGCTGCGCTTTGGCGTGGGTGAGGGCGATGTGCTGGCCTTCTTTGCGGACCGCCTCAAGGTTCAGCAGCGCGAAGCGGGCGTTCGTCACGACCTGATCGACGCCGTGTTCGCGCTGGGCGGTGAGGACGACCTCGTCCGCCTGCTTGCCCGCGTCCATGCGCTCCAGGCCTTCATGGGCACCGAAGACGGCAGGAACCTGCTCGCCGGCTACAAGCGCGCCGCGAACATCCTCAAGAAGGAAGAGTTCGAGGCCGGGGCGATCAATCCCGCGCCGGAAGCCGCCGAGGCCGCGCTGCTTGCCGCACTCGAAGCCGCCGAACCGCGCGCCCAGGCAGCGGTCGAGGCGGAGGACTTCACCGCCGCGATGGCCGCGCTCGCCTCGCTGCGCGCACCGATCGACGCATTCTTCGAAGCGGTGATGGTCAACGATCCCGATCCGGTAAAACGCGCCGCGCGTCTCTCACTTCTCGGGAGCTTTGTTGCTGCAGTGCACAAAGTGGCTGACTTTTCGCGCATCGAAGGCTAGTCCAGCCGCCACACCGGCACCGAATCGCCGGTTCCGGGGAGTGGCGGAAAACCATGGTTGCATACGTATTCACCTTCGGCGGCGGCGTTTCTCACAGCGATCCGCGCGCCAAGGACAAGACCATCGTCGGCGGCAAGGGCGCAAACCTTGCCGAAATGGCCGGAATCGGCCTGCCGGTCCCCCCGGGCTTTACCATCACCACCGAGGAGTGCGTGCGCTACCTCGCCGAGGGTGGCGACTTTTCCGACAGCGTGAAGGCCGAAGTCGCCACCGCGCTGGCCCATATCGAACAGGCGGTTGGCAAGAAGTTCGGTGATGCCGCCGATCCGCTGCTAGTCTCGGTGCGTTCGGGCGCGCGGGTTTCGATGCCCGGCATGATGGACACGGTGCTCAACCTTGGCCTCAACGACGAAACCGTGAAGGGCCTCGCCGCCTCGTCGGGCGACGATCGCTTCGCGTGGGACAGCTACCGCCGCTTCATCCAGATGTATTCCGACGTGGTGCTGGGCCTCGACCATCACCTGTTCGAGGATGCGCTTGAAATCATTAAGGAAGACAACGGCTTTTATGCCGATGTTGAGATGGGCGCGGAGCATTGGCAGGCGCTGGTCAAGCAGTACGAGGAGATCGTTGCCGACCAGTTGGGCCGCCCGTTCCCGCAGGACGTGAACGAACAGCTGTGGGGCGCGATCCGCGCGGTGTTCGATTCGTGGGATTCCGATCGCGCCAAGGTCTATCGCCGCCTCAACGACATTCCGGGTGACTGGGGCACTGCCGTCAACGTCCAGGCGATGGTGTTCGGCAACATGGGCGATACTTCGGCCACCGGCGTTGCCTTCACCCGCGATCCGGCGACCGGCGAGAAGGCCTATTACGGCGAATGGCTGGTCAACGCGCAGGGTGAGGATGTAGTGGCGGGCATCCGCACGCCGCAATACCTCACCAAGTACTCGCGCGAGCGGGCCGGGGCCAAGCCGCTCTCGATGGAAGAGGCGATGCCGCAGGCTTACGCCGAGCTGGCCGAGGTGTTTGAGCTGCTCGAAAAGCACTACCGCGACATGCAGGACATCGAGTTCACCGTCGAACGCGGCAAGCTTTGGATGCTCCAGACCCGTTCGGGCAAGCGCACCGCCAAGGCCGCGCTCAAGATGGCGGTCGACATGGTCGGCGAAGGGCTGATCGACGAAGCCACCGCGATCCGCCGGGTCGATCCGATGGCGCTGGACCAGCTGCTTCACCCCACGCTCGATCCCGATGCCCCGCGCGATCTGCTTGCCAAGGGCCTGCCGGCCTCGCCCGGTGCGGCCTCGGGCGCGATCGTGCTCGATGCCGATACCGCCCAGGCCCACGCCGAGCGCGGCGAAGCGGTGATCCTGGTGCGCGTCGAAACCAGCCCCGAAGACATCCACGGGATGCACGCGGCCAAGGGCATCCTGACCGCGCGCGGCGGGATGACCAGCCACGCCGCCGTGGTGGCGCGCGGCATGGGCCGCCCCTGCGTTTCCGGTGCCTCGGGCCTGTCGATCGACATGGCTGCGCGCACGCTGCGGATCGGCAACCGCGAGCTCAAGGAAGGCGATGTCATCACGCTCGACGGGACCACTGGCGACGTCATGGCCGGGCTGGTCAAGACGATCGAGCCGGAACTGGTTGGCGATTTTGGCACCCTGATGGAATGGGCCGACAAGCACCGCCGGATGAAGGTGCGCACCAATGCCGAAACCCCGGCAGACTGCCGCGTGGCGCGCCAGTTCGGTGCGGAAGGCATCGGCCTTTGCCGCACCGAGCACATGTTCTTCGATGACAAGCGCATTGCCGCCGTACGCCAGATGATCCTGGCCGAGGACGAGGCCGGCCGCCGCGCCGCGCTGGCCAAGCTGCTGCCCGAACAGCGCGCCGATTTTCAGGCGATCTTCGAGGTGATGGCCGGCCTGCCGGTGACGATCCGCCTGCTCGATCCGCCGCTCCACGAATTCCTGCCGCATGCTGACGCCGAGTTCGAGGAGCTGTCCGAGACCATCGGGATCGGCGTCGAAACGCTCAAGCGCCGCGCTGCCGAGCTCTATGAGTTCAACCCGATGCTGGGCCATCGCGGCTGCCGCCTGGGCATCACCTTCCCGGAAATCTACGAAATGCAGGCCCGCGCGATCTTCGAGGCGGCCTGCGATGTAGCCGCTCAGGGCGGCGAGGCGCCGGTGCCCGAGGTGATGATCCCGCTGGTCGCCACCGCCAAGGAGCTGGAAATCCTCAAGGCCGTGGTCGATCAGGCCGCAGCCGAAGTCTTCGCTGAAAAGGGCCGCACGCTGCACTACCAGGTCGGCACCATGATCGAGCTGCCGCGCGCCGCGTTGATGGCGGACAAGATCGCCGAAGTGGGCGAGTTCTTCTCGTTCGGCACCAACGATCTCACGCAGACCACGCTGGGCCTCAGCCGCGACGATGCCGCCAAGTTTCTGGGCGTCTATGTCGAAAAGGGCGTGTTCGCGCGCGATCCCTTCGTCAGCCTCGATGTCGAGGGCGTCGGCCAGCTGGTCGAACTCGCCGCCGAGCGCGGGCGCAAGACGCGGCCCGACATCAAGCTCGGTATCTGCGGCGAACATGGCGGCGATCCGGCCTCGATCGCGTTCTGCGAGCAGGTCGGGCTCGATTACGTCAGCGCCTCGCCGTTCCGCGTGCCGATCGCGCGGCTGGCGGCGGCGCAGGCGGCGCTTGGATAGCAGCGCGGCCTAACGCCTCCAGCCCGACAGGGTCAGAATCTCGAAACGCTCGACCGTGCGTTCCCCAAAGGAGGTACGGGCGCGCGCGAGCGCGGCCTTGCCGAGCGGCGCGCCGCGCTTCGCCAGCACATTGCCCAGCGCCTGCGCGCGCAGGTCCGCGATCAGGCTGGCAAGGCTGGAGAAGCGGACATCGAGGCTGCGGCTGTCGACGACAGGCTCGGCCCAGAGCGCGCGCTGGAGGAGCTGCCCCCCGGCGCGCACGTCCACGGCCGGGTGCATCCGCGGGGCAGGGCGATCCGCATCTGCGGCGAGCATGGCGCCTCTCAGGTGCTCCAGACTGTTCGCGCCGAGGAAGCTCGCAATCGCGAGGCCGCCCTTGGCCAGGCCGGCGCGCATATGGATCAGCGCGCCCGGCAAGTCGTTGACCGTATCGAGCGTGCAAAGGCTGACGATCAGATCGAACCCGCTTTCGGGGTAAGGCCGTTCCTCGTCGAAGCCGTCGGCAGGATCGGCCTCGCTGACTTCGCAACCTTGCGTGCGAAGCTGCGCGGCCAGGGCGCCGGTCCAGTCTCCGATCACCAGTGCCCGTTGCGGGGTATGACGCAGAAAACCGAGCCGCTCGATCACGTCCTCAACCATATCGTCGAGCAGATAGCGCGCTGCATCGGGACGCTGCTGCAAGCGGCGCGCGCGGCGGCGTGCGGCGAGGCGGCGGGCGGGGGCGAAGATCTGTGGCGGGGCGGGGCGGGCGCTCATCGGCTTGCCCTGCCTTGCGCCGCGCCGCCGCGCAAGCGATAGCAGACACAGCCATGCAGGTTCCCGCAGTCCTCGCGCCGGTCGTCGATCTGGTCTTTCCACCGCGCTGTCCGTTGTGTGGCGCGGCGCTGGTGGCGCAATCCGGGCTTTGTGCGGGCTGCTGGGCAGAGTTGGCAATTCCCGGGGAACCAAGTTGCGTCAGCTGCCAGCGTCCGTTTCCGGCGGATGCGGCCTCGGGCACGATCTGCGCGCCGTGCCTTGCCAATCCGCCCAGGCACAAGGGTATTGCGGCGGGTACGCTTTATAACGACGGTTCGCGCAAGCTCGTCCTGGCTTTCAAGCACGGTCACCGGATTGCCTTGGCGGGCCTGCTGGCGCGACTGATCGCGGCGCGGCTTCCGCCGGAGGTTGATGGCGACTGGCGCTTCGTACCGGTGCCGCTCCACCGCTGGCGAATCTGGTCGCGCGGGTTCAACCAATCCGCGCTGTTGGCCAAGGAATTGGCGAAGGATCGCCGCGCTCATCTGCTTGTCGATGGATTGCTGCGCCGTAAGTCCACCCCGATGCTGGGCGGGATGGGACGCAAGGCGCGCGCCCGGTCCCTGGCTGGTGCAATCTTGGCGAACCCGCGCCGCCTGGCGGAGATCAGGGGGGCGAGAATCGTACTGGTCGACGATGTCCTGACCAGCGGCGCAACCACCGATGCCTGCGTTGCTGCGCTGCTGCGCGCCGGGGCAGCCGAAGTTCGCATTGCCTGCTTTGCGCGGGTACTCGACGAAGCGCTGATGCACACCTGAGCCACAAACGAAAACGCCCGGAACCGAAGCTCCGGGCGTTCTCGTGACGAAACTCGCGGGCCTTGCTTTCGCAATTAGGCGATCCCCCCAGATCGCTTGGCCCAATCCCTCATGCGGTTGCCGGGTTTCCCGGCTATACTCGATCCCCGAACCTGGGCCATCAGCACCTATCATCGGCGCCGCCGGACCGGCGGGCGGTGTTTCCGCATTACTTAACTCTGCGAAACCGGCTCCGATTGGAAGGACGAAGGGCGAAGCGAACAGTTTTTGGTCGACACGTGTGGTTATCTTGCAACAAAGGAATTCCATGAGTGGAATCGACACCGAGCAAAGAGAGCAGGGCATCGCGTTCCTGCCAAAGTTTGACGCCAATGGCTTGCTGACCGCAATCGCGATCGATGCGAACAGCCGCGACGTGCTGATGGTGGCCTTCATGGATGCCGAGGCGTTGGCGAAGACGCGCGAATCAGGCCTGGCTCATTTTCATTCGCGATCGCGGGGGCGGCTGTGGATGAAGGGGGAAAGTTCCGGCCATGTGCTGAAGGTTCGCGAAATTCTGGTCGACTGCGATCAGGATGCCTTGGTCATGCTGGTCGATCCGGCGGGGCCGGCCTGTCACACTGGGGCGCAAACCTGCTTTTACCGCAAGCTTGAAGGCGACCGCCTGGTTCGCACAGGCGGTTGACGCTTACGTAAAGGGAAGCTAGATTGGCGGCATGGAAAACCTTGCTGCCAGCTATTCCTCGCATGAGGGCGCGCACCTTGATCGTCCCGACGCGTTACAGCGCGAACAGTTCACCATTTCGGACCTGACCGCCGAATTCGGCGTTACTGCGCGAGCGCTGCGTTTTTATGAAGACGAAGGGCTGATTTCGCCTTCGCGTCAGGGACTTTCACGGGTCTATTCAAAGCGGGATCGGGCGCGTCTGGCGTGGATCATGCGCGCAAAGAACGTCGGCTTCAGCCTGACCGAGATCAAGGAGATGATCGATCTCTATGATCTGGGCGATGGCCGTACCAGGCAGCGCCAGGTCACCATCGAACGCTGCCGTGAAAAGGTTGCCCGCCTGACCGAACAGCGCGACGATATCGATGCCGCCATCAAGGAACTGACCGACTTCATCCGTCTGGTCGAGAATGTCGATCCGGCCAACGCGGCCTGATCCCTAAACCTGCAGGACTAAACCCATGCCGATCTACAAGGCGCCTTCGCGCGACGTCCGTTTTGTCATCAACGAAATGCTCAAAGTCGATGGCTACAGCCACCTGCCAGGCTTCGCGGAAGTCAGCAGCGATCTGGTCGATACCGTGGTCGAGGAATGCGGCAAATTTGCCGCCGAAGTGCTCGCCCCACTGAATCAGAGCGGCGATCAGGAGGGGTGCCGGCGCAATGCCGATGGCACCGTCACCACGCCCAAGGGCTTCAAGGAGGCCTTCGCCAAGTACCGTGAGAGCGGCTGGGGCACGCTGTCCTCGCCGGTCGAATATGGCGGTCAGGGCATGCCGCACGTGCTCGGTTTCGTGGTCGAGGAATTCGTGGCAACTGCCAACCATGCCTTTGGCATGTACCCGGGCCTGACCAACGGCGCGGTCAGTGCGATCCTCGCCAAGGCCTCGCCCGAGCTTCAGGCAAAGTATCTTGCCAAGATGGTGTCGAACGAATGGCTCGGCACCATGAACCTGACCGAGCCCCAGTGCGGTACCGATCTTGGGCAGATTCGCACCCGCGCCGTGCCGCAGGCCGATGGCACCTATGCGATCACCGGCACCAAGATCTTCATTTCGGCGGGCGATCATGATCTGACCGAGAACATCATCCACCTCGTGCTGGCCAAGACGCCGGGCGCGCCGGACAGCACCAAGGGCATCTCGCTGTTCATCGTACCCAAGGTGTTGGTCAACGACGACGGTTCGCTGGGCGAGCGCAATGCCCTTTCGTGCGGTGCGATCGAGCACAAGATGGGCATCCACGGCAACGCGACCTGCGTGATGAACTATGACGGCGCGACCGGCTGGATGGTGGGTGAGGAAAACAAGGGCCTCGCCGCGATGTTCATCATGATGAACGCCGCGCGCCTTGGCGTCGCGATCCAGGGCCTGGCCCAGGCCGAAGTCGCTTATCAGAATGCGGTGAAGTATGCGCAGGAGCGCCGCCAGGGCCGCGCGCTTACGGGTCCTGCCGAACCCGGCGAGAAGGCCGACATCCTGTTTGTCCACCCCGACGTGCGCCGTATGCTGATGGACGCCAAGGCCTTCACCGAAGGGATGCGCGCGTTTTACCTGTGGGGCGGGCTGCTGGTTGACCTGACCCATAAGGCCGCCACCGCCGAAGAGCGCCAGGCTGCGGACGAGATGATCAGCCTGCTGACCCCGGTGCTCAAGGGTTATGGCACCGACAAGGGCTTCGACACCTGCGTCAACATGCAGCAGGTGTTCGGCGGCCACGGCTATATCGAGGAATGGGGCATGAGCCAGTTCGTGCGAGATGCCCGTATCGCGATGATCTATGAAGGCGCCAACGGCGTCCAGGCGATGGACCTCGTTGGCCGCAAGTTGGCGCTGAACGGCGGCCGCGCGGTTCAGGCCTTCTTTGCGGAAGTCGACAAGGAATGCGCGGCGGCCAAGGCGCGTCCGGAACTCGCCGCGCTGGCGGGTCAGGTCGAAAAGGCCAATGGCGAGCTCAAGGCCGCCACGATGTGGTTCATGCAAAATGCGATGGCCAACCCGAACAACATCGGGGCGGGCGCGCATCACTACATGCACATCATGGGGATCGTCAGCCTTGGCCTGATGTGGCTGCGGATGGGCGCGGTTGCCGCCGATGCGCTCGCCGCGGGGGCCTCGGACAAGGCGTTCTACGAAACCAAGCTCACCACTGCGCGCTATTACGGCGAACGCTTCACCCCCGATGCCGGTGCGCTGCGCCGCAAGATCGAGGCGGGCAGCGAGGCAGTGATGGCGCTGCCGGTGGATGCTTTCGCCACGGCCTGACGAGATTGCTTGACGGGCTGCGCTGCCCTGCTGTTTAACCGCCTGGTTAAATCCGGGAGAGAGACATGGTGCAGCGCAGCCCGAAAGAGCTGATCGAACTTTACTGGACCGAGGTCTGGAACAACCGCAACGTCGAGATGATCCGCGAGCTGTGCGCCGACCCGATCATCCGTCACGATGCCGGCAGCACCACCGCACTGTCGCTGGAAGACCAGATTGCCCGTGTGCGCCAGCAGAGCGAAAAGCTCGAACCCTACTTCGAACACGAAGTGCTGCTGGCCGATGATACCCATGTAACATCCGTCTGGAACATGCACACCCGCAAGGGCGAGCGCGTCGAGCTGTGCGGGATCGAGGTGTTCAAGGCGGTGAACGGTAAGTTCACCGATTGCTGGAACTCCACCTATGTACCGGGGCGCTGGGGGCGCGAGGGCGATGCGGCGGTTTCGGCCGACCTGCCGCCGCCCGTTATGATCGCCGCGCTCGACCAGATCACGCCGCAATGGCTGCAGGCGGTGTTCCAGCACGGCGGGATCGAAGCGCCGCGCGTGTCGCTGGCCAGCTCGCAGGAGATCGGGCACGGTAATCTCTCCACCACCTGCCGCACCGAGATCACCTATAACGCCAATGCCGAAAAGGCAGTGCGCTCGGTCGTTTGCAAGATCACCGCGCCGCTGCCCGAGGCCGTCGGCATCGCCGCGATGCAGAGTGTCTACCAGCGCGAGGCGGCGGTCTATGCCTTCTTCGGGGCCGAGCCGCCCTTCGCCACGCCGCGCTGCTATTGGCACAATGCCGGGGCGGATGGGCGCACGCTCAACCTCGTGCTCGAAGACCTGACCCAGCGCACCCGTCCGGGCAACCAGGTGGCCGGATGCAGCCGCGAGGAAGCCCGCGCCGTGGTGGCTGAATTTGCGTGGCTGCACGCGGCCTATTGGCGCGATCCCCGGCTGGACGGGGCGGACTGGCTGCTCAATCGCCGCGCACAAACCGGGCAGGCGGGCGAAACCCAGCTCGCTGCGGCCGCCGAATTCCGCAGGCGCTATGCCGGCCGGATCGCGGACGAGTGCCTTGCCGTACTCGATGCCTTCGCGCCGCAGGTCGATGCCGTCACCCGGGCCTTGCCAGAAGGGCAGACCCTGATCCACGGCGAACTGCGCGTCGATAATGTGCTGTTCGAGGATCTGCCCGAAGGCCCCAAGGCCTGGCTGATCGACTGGCAATTTGCCGACCGGGGCAGCCCGATGTTCGATACCGCCTATTTCCTGGCCGGTTCGCTCGATCCCGAAGATCGCCGCGCGGTGGAGCACGAACTTATCGCGCTGCACCAGGCCGAGATCGCCAAGGTCGATCCGGCCTACACGCTCGAGCAGGCGCAGACCGAGTTCAAGGCGTGCCTGCCGATCGCGTTGTACTTTTCGGTTGGTGCCGTGCTGGCGATCCCGTCCAGCGAACCGGCAGACAGGTTGCTGATCACGCTGGTCGAACGCAATGTCGCCGCGCTCAAGGACTGGGGCTGCGTTTAAGCCGCGCGCTTGCCGCTCAGCAGCATTCCCATCACCTGTCGCACCGGGGGCAGCGCGCCGAGCCGTAGGACGGCACTACGCACCGGGCGGGCGCGGCGGCGCTCGTCGGTGAACAGCCGCACGATGTGCAGCGTCGCCTGGTAGAGCGGCAGGGTCGCCAAGCGGTGGCGCAGCGCATAGCGGCGCAGCAGCCGCATGGCGCCCGGATCGGGCGCCTTGGCGATCAGTTCGGCCAAGCGGTTCGCGCCGAGCAGCCCGAAGTTAAAGCCGTGCGCCGTCACCGGGTGCATCCCCACAGCCGTATCGCCCACCAGCACCGCACGTGGGGCGCTGAAGCGGTTGGCATAGGTCATCGCCAATGGATAGTGCGTGGGCCGCGTCACCAGCGCGATCTGGCCGAGTTGCCCGCCAAGATAGCCCGCGAATAGCGACTCGATCTCCAGCGAGGGCATCGCCTTGATCCGCTTGGCCTCGGCATCGGGCACGGTGACGACCAGCGAGGACATGCCTTCGGCCAAGGGCAGCAACGCCACGGTGCGGCCATGGTCGAACCATTCGGTGGCGACCCCGCCGTGCGGCTTGGGGTGGGCAATGCGCGCGACCATCATCGTGTGGCCGAACCGTTCGACCGATGCGTCGATCCCCAGCATTACGCGCGTATCCGAAAAGCGGCTGTCGGCCGCGACCAGCAAGTCGCCGCGCAGCAGGCTGCCATCGTCCAACGCTACCTCCACGCTGCGCGGGCAGGTCTTGGCACTCACGACCTTGCGCCCGCAGTGCAGTTCGACGTTGGACTGCTCTGCCACGGCGGCAAACAGCGCGCGGCGGATCAGGTGGTTGGAAACCATGTGGCCCAGTGCATCGCCCTTGTCTGGGCCGATGGCGAGCGCGAAGGGCGAGGCCCCGTTTTTCACGCGAGCTTCGCGCAAGGGGTAGACCTCATCCTGCGGGATGCGCTGCCAAACGCCAAGCCCGCGCAGGATTTCCGCTGAGCGCAGCGTCAGCGCAATCTCGCGCCCGTCAGGCAAGGGATCGGCCAGTGCCTCACGCCCTTGCGGTTCGATCAGTACGACGCGGTGCGCGGAACCGGCCAGGCCGCGCGCCAAGCTCAATCCAGCTGGGCCTGCCCCGACAACGATGATCGTCTTGCTCATGCGACACCTCCGCCCGTGCGCTAGGCGCGGGCAGGGGGCGGCGCATTGCGGCAGGTCAATCGGCGGCGAAAACCTCGTCCAGCATCGCCGTCAACGCGGCCCAGGACTGACGGTCGGCGCTGCGGTCATAGCCGATGGCGGGCAGGCCGCGCGTATCGCTCGCCGGATCGGTAAAGCCGTGCCTCACCTTGGCATAGGCGTGAAAGTGCCAGTCGG
Source organism: Novosphingobium sp. (assembly GCF_041915465.1). Lineage (GTDB taxonomy): Bacteria > Pseudomonadota > Alphaproteobacteria > Sphingomonadales > Sphingomonadaceae > Novosphingobium. The sequence continues at coordinate 27,065 of NZ_JAYSBK010000009.1, forward strand.
CGCCGACACCGTCCATTTCCTCCCAGAAGGTCATCACCTGAGAGCGCGGGACCATCGGGTCGGCATCGCCGTGGCAGACGAGGATGCGCGGTTTTATCGGGGTGGCGGCGGGACGCTGGGTGTCGAGCAGGCCGTGGAAACTGGCGACGAGGGCCAGATCCTCGCCCGCACGGGCGAGTTCCAGCACGGCCTGTCCGCCCATGCAAAAGCCGATGGCGGCAAGGCGCAGGCCTGCCGCGGCTTCATGTCCGCGCAGGGCGGCGACGGCAGCGGAAAGGCGGGAGCGGTAGTGATCGACATCGCTGCGCAGCGCCTCGGCCAGGGGGCGCGAGGCTTCGAAGCTGGCCACCGGCTCGCCATAGAAGTCCGCGATCAGGGCGAGGAAGCCTTGCTCGGCCAGCATGGCGGCGCGGCGTTCGATTGCGGGCAGGACGTTGGCGATGGTCGGGAACACCACCACGGCCCCGCGCGGTGCGCCGACCGGGCGGGCCAGCCACCCGGTCAGCGCCGTGCCGCGATCCGCATGGTCGACGCGTTCGAGCGTGCTCATTCGGGCAGGAAGTCCGGCACCGAGAGGTAACGCTCACCCGTGTCGTAGTTGAAGCCGAGCACGCGGGTTCCGGCGGGCAGTTCCTTCAGCTTCTGCGCAATCGCGGCGAGCGTCGCGCCCGAGCTGATCCCCACCAACATCCCTTCCTTGGTGGCGCAGAGGCGGGCCATTTCCTTGGCATCGGCCGGATCGACCTGGATCGCGCCGTCGATGGCCTGGGTGTGAAGGTTGGCCGGGATGAAGCCCGCGCCGATGCCCTGGATCGGGTGCGGGGCAGGCTGCCCGCCCGAGATCACCGGCGAGAGCGTGGGTTCGACCGCATAGGCCTTCATCGCGGGCCACTTCTGCTTGAGGCCTTCCGCGCAGCCGGTCAGGTGGCCACCGGTGCCAACGCCCGTGATCAGCACGTCGATTGGCGTGTCGGCGAAATCGGCGAGGATTTCCTGCGCTGTGGTGCGCACGTGGACGGCGATGTTGGCCGGGTTTTCGAATTGCTGCGGCATCCACGCGCCGGGGGTGGAGGCGACGAGTTCATGCGCGCGCTCGATCGCGCCCTTCATGCCCTTTTCGCGCGGGGTGAGGTCGAAGGTGGCGCCATAGGCGAGCATCAGGCGGCGGCGCTCGATCGACATCGATTCGGGCATGACGAGGACCAGCTTGTAGCCCTTGACCGCTGCCGCCATGGCGAGGCCAATCCCGGTGTTGCCGCTGGTCGGCTCGACGATGGTGCCGCCGGGCTTGAGGCTGCCGTCCGCTTCGGCCGCTTCGATCATGGCGAGGCCGATGCGGTCCTTGATCGAGCCGCCCGGATTGGCGCGCTCGGCCTTCACCCAGACTTCGTGATCCGGGAACAGGCGCGACAGGCGGATGTGCGGGGTGTTGCCGATGGTGGCGAGAATGCTGTCAGCCTTCATGGGGTCGGTTCCTTGTGACGGTATTGCGGCGCGAACGTTTTCGCCCTGCGCAGTTCGGGGAAGATGACGGTCCAGATTGCGGTAACGAGGATAGCTCCCGCGCCGCCAAGTGCAACAGCGCCAACCGGGCCCAGCAGCGCGGCGGCAAGGCCCGACTGCATTTCGCCCAGTTCGTTCGAAGCCGAAATGGCAAGGCCCGAGATCGAGGAGACGCGCCCGCGCATGTCATCGGGGGTGTTGAGCTGGACCAGGGTGTTGCGGATGAACACCGAAACCTGGTCGGCACCGCCCAGTACGGCCAGCATCGCCAGTGAAAGGGGGAAGCTGGTCGACAGGCCGAAGATCAGCGTGGTAAGGCCATAGACGACCACGGCCCACAGCATCTTCGCCCCGACGTTGCGGCTGAGCGGCGCAAAGCCGAGCGCCAGCGCAACCAGCGCGGCGCCCAAGCCGGGCGCACCGCGCAGCAGGCCAAGCCCTTCCGAACCGACATGCAAAACGTCATAGGCGAAGGCGGGCAGCATTGCCGTGGCGCCGCCCAGGAGGACGGCAAACAGGTCGAGCGTGACGCAGCCAAGCAGGAAGCGTTCGCGCAGCACGAATTTCGCCCCGTCGGTCATCTGCTTTACCGGGTGGGCGTTGCGGATTGCAGGACGCGGGATCGGGCGGATCGCCAGAACGGCAAGGATACCGAGCACCAGCAGCAGGCTGGCATACCAATAGGGTAGCGCCGTACCCTTGGCGAAGAGGAAGCCGGCTATCGCCGGACCGATCACCGAGGCGCTTTGCCAGGCGATCGAACTGAAGGCGATTGCCTTGGGCAATTGTTCGGCCGGGACCACGTTGGGCACGATCGCGCTGACCGAGGGGCCGATGAACACGCGTGCCGCACCGTGGAGCGCGGCCAGCCCGAACAGCAGCTCCAGCGTGATGAAATTGCCCGAATTGGCCAGCGCCAGCACTAGCGCGATGACAAGGTCGATTGCCGTCGAAGCAGCGGCGACAAAGCGCCGATCCAGCCGGTCGGCGACCAGCCCGGCGACCGGGGTGAGCAGCAGGAACGGAATAAACTGCGCAAGGCCCAGCAATCCGAGCAGGAAGGCGGCTTCCTTGGGCGGCATACCGTGGGTTTCGCGTGCGATCTTGTAGACCTGCGCGCCGATGATCACGACGATCGCGGTCGTCGCGTTGACCGAACAGAATCGGGTGAGCCAGATTAGCCGGTAATCGCGGATCTTGAGCGGATGGGTAACGTCAGACACGCAAGCGGAATGGCAGTGCGAGGCGCCTTTGCCAAGCGGTCAGAATGTTTGTGTGGGTATAACCCAGCTATCTTGGCGCTACGTCCGGGGTAGCGATCAGCGACGGGCGCGTAGGCGGGGATTGGGTTGCAGCGCGTTGATCAACTTCATGAAATCGTCGAGCCGGATGATCCGTTCGAACTGGAAACCGGCGCGGCCGTCGTTCGACCAGATCATGTGCGCTTCGATCCGGCCGACTTCCGGCAGGCGGATGGTCACGCGCTCACCGCGCGAGATCTCAAGATCGCCTTCAACCATGAAACCGTGCGCCGAGACGTTGATGATATGCATGTGCACGTCGCCGATGCGGCGATGCTCGCCGATCACCTTGTGATCAGCGGGATGACGCGTAGCACGGCGCATATCCGTGACGGTCAATTGTGCTCCAGAAACCATGCGACGGACCCGCCTCTTGTTGCATTTACAGAAGAGCCTTTTGCGAACGAAAGGCAAAAATTCTGTAAACGCCGGCACACATCTGCCGGAAACGCGGCAAGATCACGCCGGTCGCAGCACTCCGTGCTTCTTCTTGCCCGAGGAGATCCGCACTTCCGAGCCGCCGGCGATGTGGTAACCTTCGTCATTCACCGCTTCGCCGTCGATCCGCGCGCCGCCGCCCGCGACAAGGCGCTTGGCCTCGCCCCGGCTGGCGGCAAAGCCGATCCCGACCAGTGCGTCGATGATCCCCAGGCCCTCGGCGGGCAGGGTGAAGACGGGCAGGTCAGAGCCGACGCCGCCGCCCGCGAAAGTGGCGGACGCGGTGGCTTCGGCAGCCTTGGCGGCATCATCGCCCCGGCACAGGCGGGTGACTTCGTTGGCCAGCACAACCTTGGCGGCGTTGATCTCGCTGCCCTCAAGCGCCTCGAGCCGGGCGATCTCGTCAAGCGGCAGGTCGGTGAACAGTCGCAGGAACTTGCCCACGTCGCGGTCGTCCGCGTTGCGCCAGTATTGCCAGAAGTCATAGGACGGGAGTTGGTCCTCGTTGAGCCAGACGGCGCCAGCGGCGGTCTTGCCCATTTTTGCCCCGTCGGCCGTGGTCAGCAGCGGGGTGGTGAGGCCGAACTGTTCCTGTCCTTCCATGCGGCGGGTGAGCTCGATCCCGTTGATGATGTTGCCCCACTGGTCGCTGCCGCCCATCTGTAGCCGGCAGCCATAGCGCAGCGCCAGTTCGCGGAAGTCGTAAGCCTGAAGGATCATGTAGTTGAATTCGAGGAAGGTCAGGGGCTGCTCGCGCTCGAGCCGCAGTTTGACCGAGTCGAACGTCAGCATCCGGTTGATCGTGAAGTGCGGGCCAACCTCGCGCAGCAGTTCGACATAGCCGAGCTGGCTGAGCCATTCGTCGTTGTTGACCATGATCGCGTCGGTCGGGCCGTCGCCAAAGGTCAGCAGCTTTTCGAACACCGTGCGGATCGAGGCGATGTTGGCGTCGATCAGCTCGGGCGTGAGCATCTTGCGGCTTTCATCCTTGCCTGAAGGATCGCCGATCTTGGTTGTGCCGCCGCCCATCACCACGATCGGCTTGTGCCCGGCCTGCTGGAGACGGCGCAGCATCATGATCTGCACGAGGCTGCCCACGTGCAGCGATGGCGCCGTGGCGTCGAAGCCGATATAGCCCGGCACGACCTGCTTCGCGGCGAGGGCATCGAGCCCCTCGGCATCGGTGAGCTGATGAATGTAGCCGCGCTCGTTGAGCAGGCGGAGCAGGGAAGAGGTGTAAGTCATGGCAGCCTTCTGGATTGCGGGGGCGCGCCTAGCACGGAGTTGCGCGGTTTGGAAACCTATTGGCTGACTTGTCATCCCGATACGCCCGCGAAATCAGTGACGGGAATCGCGGCAAGGGTGATGGCCATTCGGCAAGGCTGGCTTGAACTGCGCTGGAGGATCGACGGAGCGGATGCGCTGGCGGTGCCGCCATTCGCGGGCAAGGGCAGGGCGGACGGCCTTTGGCAGACCACCTGTTTTGAACTGTTCGTTCGTCCGCTAGAGGGCGGGGGCTACACCGAGTTCAACCTGTCTCCTTCCGAGCGCTGGGCGGCCTATGATTTCAGCGGCTACCGCGAAGGCATGGCAAACCGGGACATGCCGCGCGATCCAGTCTGCACGATCCGGCGCGGGCAGGGGCTGGCCATCTTCGATGCCGCGATCCCGTTGGCCGCTCTGCCTCCGCTGCCGTGGGAATACAGTCTGACCGCCGTGATCGAGGAACTGGACGGCACCAAGAGCTACTGGGCACTGGCGCACCCTCAGGGCAAACCCGATTTCCACCATCCGGCTTGCTTTGCCGCCGCCCTTCCGGCACCGGATGCCCCATGAAGTTCGGTATCGATCGCCTGCTGGCGGACCCCACCCTGCGCGCGCCATTGGCAGGCAAGCGCGTTGCCCTTGTCGCCCATCCGGCTTCGGTGACCGAGAGCCTTGTCCATTCGCTCGACGCGCTGATTGCGGCGGGGGTGAACGTGACCTCCGCTTTCGGCCCGCAGCATGGGTTGAAGGGCGACAAGCAGGACAACATGGTCGAGACGGCGGACGAGCTTGATCCGCTCTACAACATTCCCGTGTTCAGCCTCTATGGTGAGGTGCGCCGCCCGACCGGGCAGATGATGAGCACGGCCGACGTCTTCCTGTTCGATCTTCAGGACCTCGGTTGCCGGATCTACACCTTCGTCACCACGCTGCTCTACCTGCTGGAAGCCGCGCATGGGACGGGCAAGGAGGTCTGGGTGCTCGACCGGCCCAACCCCGCCGGGCGGCCGGTAGAAGGGACATTGCTGCGGCTGGGGCAGGAAAGCTTTGTCGGCGCGGGGCCGATGGTGATGCGCCACGGGCTGACGCTGGGCGAAATGGGCCGCTGGTTCATTGACCACTTCAAGCTCGACGTTCCCTACCGGGTGATCGAAATGCAGGGCTGGGAACCGGAAGGCCCCGGCTTTGGTTGGCCGCAAGACCGGATATGGATCAACCCCAGCCCGAATGCCGCCAACCTCAACATGGCGCGCGCCTATGCCGGGACCGTGATGCTGGAAGGGGCGACGCTGTCGGAAGGGCGCGGCACCACGCGTCCGCTCGAAGTGCTGTTCGGCGCGCCCGATGTCGATGCCAAGGCGGTGCTGGCCGAGATGCGCGGCCTTGCGCCCGAATGGCTGGCGGGCTGCGCGATCCGCGAATGCTTTTTCGAGCCGACGTTCCACAAGCACGCCAAGACGCTGTGCAACGCCCTGATGATCCACGCCGAGGGCGCATTCTACGATCACCACGCCTTCCGTCCGTGGCGCTTGCAGGCGCTGGCGTTCAAGGCGATCCGGCGGCTTTATCCCGACTATCCGCTGTGGCGCGATTTTCCCTACGAGTACGAGTTTGAGCGCCTCGCGATCGATGTGATCAACGGCGGCCCGGCCCTGCGCGAATGGGTGGACGATGCCGCCGCCATGCCCAGCGATCTTGATGCGCTGGCGGGAGCGGATGAGGCCGCGTGGCGCGAAACCATTCGTCCATACATGCTTTATTGATTGCCCGCTTGACCTTACCCCCAGTCCTGCCGAAGTTGCTGGCCTGACAACAAGGCGGGCTCTGACCTGCCGGGCTGGGAGGTTACATGCAGGCAGGCGCCGCGACGGCAGGTTTTGATCGTTCTACCCGGTTGATGCTCTGGACCCTGCTGGTAGTCTATGTGTTCAACTTCCTCGACCGGCAGATTGTCAACATCCTGGCCGAGCCGATCAGCCGCGATCTAAAGCTGTCTGACACCCAGATCGGCCTGATGACCGGACTCGCCTTTGCGCTTTTCTACACTGTGCTGGGGCTGCCGATTGCGCGTCTTGCCGACAAGCCGAGCACTGACCGGGGCCGCCTGATCGCGCTGGCCCTGACGATCTGGTCGGGCATGACCGCACTGTGCGGGCTGGCAAACAGCTTCGTGCAATTGCTGCTCGCCCGCATCGGGGTGGGGGTGGGCGAAGCGGGCTGCACACCGGCGGCTCATTCGCTGATTGCCGACCGCGTTGCGCCCCAGCGCCGTGCCAGCGCGATGGCGTTCTATGCGTTGGGGATCCCGCTCGGTTCGCTGCTGGGAATGATGATCGGCGGTTACCTTGCCGACGAGGTGGGCTGGCGCAAGGCCTTCATGCTGGTCGGTGCGCCCGGACTTGTGCTGGCACTGTTCGTGCTGTGGCTGATCAAGGATCAGGACCGGGAGGTTCGTGTTCAGGCCGACGCGCCTGCCGAAGGCTTGTTGCGAACCGTCGCGGTCCTGTTTGCCTCGCCCACCTTCGTGATCATGCTGGCGGCGGCATCGGCCTGCTCGTTCCTGTCCTATGGCAAGGCAACCTGGACCACGATCTATTTCCAGCGCAACCATGGCCTCACCCCGGGCGAGGTCGGCTTCTGGTTCGGACTGTGGGGCGGACTGGCCGGCATGGCGGGAACCTGGCTCGGCGGGTGGCTGGCGGATCGGTATGGCAAGGAAGACCGCCGCCAGATCGTGACTGCCCCGGCAATCGGCATGGCACTGGCCGTGCCGCTGGCAATCTCGGCCTATGTCGCGAGCGACTGGCGGATCTCGCTGGTTCTGCTGATGATCCCGACGGTGCTCAATTCGCTCTACTACGGACCGGTGTTTTCATCCGCACAAGGGCTGGTGCCGCTGCGCCACCGCGCGATGGCCAGCGCGATGGTGCTGTTCTGCCAGAACCTCATCGGGTTGGGCCTTGGTCCGCTGTTTTTCGGGATGTTGTCGGACTGGCTGAAGCCGACCTATGGTGCGGACTCGGTCCGCTACGTGCTCTATGGCGCGGCTTGTCTTGGGCTGCTCCCGGCGCTGCTGTTCTGGCTTGTTAGGCCGGGGCTGGCGCGTGACCTTGATCGTCACACGTAATTTGCGATCCAGGCAACGAACTGGGCGGAGGGCAGAAACAGCAACTGCGCCAGCATGGTGCCTGCGAGACGGCTGAAACTGATCCACACGATGGTGCGGCGGAACAGCGCCTCGCTGACCCGGCCTTCGACCACGTCGTCGGTCATCACCGACAATTGCGGATCGATCAGGGCGAACAGCAGGATCGTGGCAAGGCCGTTGATCACGGCGGAAAGCTGCGAGGCGGTGACGCGAAATTCGGGGTTGAGATAGCCCGCGTAAAGCGAAGCCAGCACGCCCACCGTGATCAGCGCCTGGGCCAGACAATTGGCCGCCAACACGCCCCAGCCCACACCGCGCGGCTTGGCCAGTTCCCTGATCTGGCGGATGTGCGGGGGCGAGGCGGCATCGCGGATCGAGCGCAACCCTTCGGGCGAAGCGCTGTGTAGCACCAGTTGCACGGTCGAGCGGTGTTCCTGGAAATATCCGATTGCGCGGGCGAACAGACGCTGGCCGGTCGGAACCAGCGCGATGCCGATCGCCACGGCGAGAGTTGCCGAGCCCAGAACCAGTTGGAAATCGCCGAAGAGGGCATCGCCGCCCCCGTTCGATATGCGTGTTTCGATCCGCTTGGCCAAGAACGGCCCGAGGAAGCTGTTCGACGTGCGGCTGACCAGCACCAGGATGTTGAACAGCGCAAAGCTCATCGCGATCCGCCGGGTGCGCACCCCGGCAATGCGCGCGGCATAGGCAAGCGTACCGATCAGGTTGATCGCCGCGGTCAGCAGGCAGATGATGAGAAGCTGGCGGTCCATTGCGGCGCTGGCTTAGCGGGTGGCTTGCGCGCCGCCTAGCGTCAGTTCAAACCGTCCACCAGTTTTGCATCGCCCAACAGGTAGCTGGTCATGGAGAGCGAGCTTTCAACCGTGTCGTTGAACACGCCAACCTCGTCGCCCGGCAAGCGCCAGCCTTCGGCATAAAGCAGGGGCAAGTAGTGCTCGGCGCTGTTGATGGCGGCGGCGGCGGCCTGGTCCTGCGGGTCGAAGGCGATCAGGGCCGAACGATTGCCCGCCAGCATCGCCGCCGTGATCCGGCTCTGGAAATCGACCGCCCAGTCAGGCCGCTGACCAGCGAAGCGGCCATAAAGCGACAGGTTGTGGACCACGTTGCCGCTGGCGACGAGCAGCACGCCTTCATCGCGCAGCACGGCGATACGCTCGGCCGCAGCGAAGTGTTCGTCTGGCGAGAGAGAGCGATTGAGGCTGAGCTGGATCATCGGAATGTCCGCTTCCGGATACATCGGTTGCATCACGCACCAGGAACCGTGGTCGAAGCCCCAACTCGTGTCGGCCTGGGCCTTGTCCGCGCCGATCAGACCGATCAGGCGTTCGACCAGCGCGTCGTTGCCCGGCGCGGGGTAACGCATATCGTACATTTCCTGCGGGAAACCGCCGAAATCGTGGATCGTGCGCGGATGCGCACCCGCCGTCAGGTGAATCGCGCCCTGCGTCTGCCAGTGCGCCGAGACGACAAGGATCGCCGTGGGGCGCGGGAGCACCTTGGCCAGCGCCTGCCAGGCGCGGCGTTCCGGGACATCGGAAATCACGGTCATGGGTGAGCCGTGTCCGAGGAACAGAGCGGGGAGACGATTTGTCATGCAGGCAAGATGGTGGGCAGCAAGCCAGGCGCAAGCAAGGCAAATCTTGGGGCGCTCAAGCTTTCACTATCAGTGCTGCGCGTGCCGCGTTTCTGGCATGGCCAGGGCGGCGATCGTGCCGGGGATCCAGAGCGCGATCAGGAACCAGGCAATCGCCAGCGGGCTGCCGGTTTCGTGGATCAGCTAGGTAACGGCCAGTTGCGCGCTCGATCCGAACAGCGTGATCGGCAGGGTATAGACCATCGCGAAGTTGCGCGCCCGGCTTGCCTTGGAAATGCTCTCGCTGACGGAAACCACGAATACGCTCGACAGGCCATTGGCGAGGCCGAACAACGCGCAGGTGATCATGAAGCTCTGAGGCGAAGGGCTGCCGATCAGCCAGCTGAACACCGGCCATGCCCCCAGCAGCGGCAGCACTGCCGAGGCGATGATCAGTGGCCGCCGCCCGACCTTGTCGCTCATCCGGCCCGCCCACAGCCCTGCCGCGATACCGGTGAGGTAGGATGCGAGCTGCCCGCCGAGCGCCTGCGCCTGCGGCAGGTGCAGGCTCGATTGCGCGAAAGTGGCGAGGTAGTTGAGGATGTAGCTGGTCGAGGTTCCGGCCGAAAACAGCACAAAGCCAAGCGCCATGATCCGCCATTCGCGCTTGCTGGGCGGCGGGGCAATCTCTGTGCGTTCCTCGTAGGCGTGGGTTTCGGGCAAGGTCCGGCGCACCCACAGCGCATAGGGAATGACGATCAGGCCAAGCCCCAGCGCGATGCGCCAGCCATAGGCGGCGACCTCGTCCTTGGTCAGCACCAGTGTCAGGATCAGGCCGACCAGCGCACCAAGCCCGCCCGCGCCCAACTGGGTCACGCGTTGCAGGCTGCCGATCAGGCCGCGATGGCTATGGGCGGCCGCTTCGATCAGGAAGGCCGTGGAAGGACCAACCTCGCCGCCAAGGGCAAAGCCCTGCAGCAGCCGTGCAATCACCGCGATGATCGGCGCGGCGATGCCGATCTGCGCATAGGACGGGGTGAGGGCGAGGCCCGCGATTCCCAGGCTCATGCAGCCAAGTGTCAGCAGCAAGGCCGGGCGGCGACCATGCCGGTCGGCATAGGAACCGATCAGCCATGCCCCCAGCGGGCGCGAGATGAAGCCCGCGCCAAAGGTAGCAAGGCTGGCGATCAGCGAGAGATACTCGTTGTCCGACGGGAAGAACGCCCGCCCGATCTGGATCGCGAAGATCGAATAGACCAGGAAGTCATAGAACTCGATGGCGTTGCCCACCGTCGCGCCGATGATCGCCCGGCGCGCGTGGTGCCTTTGCCCTGCTTCAGCCTGCCCCCCGTTCAACGGATCAATGCTTCTTGCGGGTGAGTTCGCGCATCGCGTTGTCGAGCCCTTCAAGGGTGAGCGGATACATCGAGCCGCCAACCAGTTCCTTGATCATCTTGGTCGACTGCGAATAGGCCCACTGCTTTTCCGGCACCGGGTTGATCCACACCGTGGCCGGGTAGACGTTGGCGACGCGCTGCAGCCAGGTGGTGCCCGCCTCCTCGTTGAAATGTTCCACCGAGCCGCCCGGATGGGTGATTTCGTAGGGGCTCATCGCGGCATCGCCGACGAACACCACCTTATAGTCGTGCCCGTACTTGTGGAGGATGTCCCAGGTGTTGGTACGCTCTGACCAGCGGCGCTTGTTGTCCTTCCACACGCCTTCGTAGAGGCAGTTGTGGAAGTAGAAGAACTCCAGGTTCTTGAACTCCGCCGTGGCGGCGCTGAACAGTTCCTCGACCAGCTTGATGAACGGGTCCATCGAACCGCCAACGTCAAGGAACAGCAGCAGCTTGACCGCGTTGTGGCGCTCGGGCCGCATACGGATATCGAGCCAGCCTTGGCGGGCGGTGTCTTCGATCGTGCCTTCGAGATCGAGCTCGTCGGGCGAGCCTTCGCGCGCGAACCGCCGCAGGCGGCGCAGCGCGACTTTGATGTTGCGGGTGCCCAGTTCGCGCGTGTTGTCGAGGTTCTGGAACTCGCGCTTTTCCCAGACCTTGAGCGCGCGCTTGTGCTTGCTTTCGCCGCCGATCCGCACGCCTTCTGGGTTATAGCCGTTGTTGCCATAGGGGCTGGTGCCGCCGGTGCCGACCCACTTGTTGCCGCCCTCGTGGCGTTTCTGCTGTTCCTCGAGCCGCTTCTTGAGCGTCTCCATGATCTCTTCCCACGAACCGAGCTTCTCGATCGCGGCCATTTCCTCTTCGGTGAGGAACTTCTCGGCCACGGCCTTCAGCCAGTCTTCGGGAATGTCGACCGGGTTCTGGCCATAGTCGGTGAGCAGGCCCTTGAAGACCTTGTTGAACACCTGGTCGAACCGGTCGAGCAGGCTTTCGTCCTTCACGAAGACCGAGCGCGAGAGGTAATAGAACGCCTCGGGCGTCTGTTCGATCACGTCCTTTTCAAGCGCTTCGAGCAGGACCAGGTGCTCCTTGAAGCTGGCCTTGATCCCGGCAGCGCGCAATTCGTCGACGAAATTGAAGAACATCGGCTTAGTCCTTGGGAGCAGGAGCCGGCGGCTGCTGCGGATATTGTTCGAGTGAGGGGTCGATCCTGGCCCAGGCGGGGGCTTCCTCTGTCCAGATCGCGACTTCTGGCTTCAGCCCGTGGGGTTCGTCGATCATGCCAAAGCGCACGGTCTTGAGGTGCGGGCGGGCCGAGCTTTGCGCATAGGCCTGGGTCCCGCATTCGGGGCAGAACCAGTGGGTGAGGGTATTGCCGCTGGCCGCGGTCCAACTGGAACTGGCGAGTGGGCCGGTGAACGACACCGCCTCGGAAGGAAAGATCGCGTTATGGCTGGGGCCGCCGGCGGCGATCTGCTGGCATTGGCGGCACCAGCACTGGCGCGTGCCGACGGGCTCAGCGTCAATTGAGACGGTCAGCTTGCCACAGGCGCAGCGTCCATTTCGAATCATGCCGAGGCTCCCGTTGCAACTTGTATGTAGTGCATACAATTGATAGTCTGCGCCCGATAAGAGAGGATCCTGTCAAAATGCTCAAGCTCTACAGTTTCGGCCCTGGCGCCAATTCGCTCAAGCCCCTGCTCACGCTTTACGAGAAGGGCCTGGAATTCGAGGGAATTCGGCTGAATCCCGCCACCTTCGAACACCACAGCGACTGGTACAAGGAAATCAACCCGCGCGGGCAGGTGCCGGCGCTGGTCGATGACAGCTACCCCGGCGGGCGCGTCATCACCGAATCGACGGTGATCTGCGAATACCTGGAAGACAAGTACCCGACTGCCGTAAAGCTGCGCCCCGACGACTATGCCGACCGCGCCGACATGCGCGTCTGGACCAAGTGGGTCGACGAATACTTCTGCTGGTGCGTGTCCACCATCGGCTGGTCGCGCATGGTCAGCCAGATGGCCAAGGCAATTTCGGCGGAAGAGTTCGAAGAACGCGTGAAGGCCATTCCCATCCCCGAACAGCAGGTCAAATGGCGCCGCGCACGCGACGGCTTCCCGCAGGACCTGCTCGACGAGGAAATGCGCAAGATCGCCGTCTCGGTCCGCCGCCTCGACGATCACCTCGCCGACAACGAGTGGCTGGCGGGCGGAATGTACAGCCTCGCCGACATCTGCAACTACGCGATCGCGGGCGGGATGCAGCTCGGTTTCTCCGAACTGGTCAACGCGAACGACACGCCCCACCTGCTGCGCTGGATCGAGCAGATCGCCGCGCGTCCGGCGGTCAAGCGGATGTACGCCGAAGTGCCGATGGAAAGCCTGAAGCCGCAAGATTGATCGCCCTCTGAAATCCCCCTCCTCGGGAGAGGAGGGGAGTTTCGCGCGGGTTCTGGATCAGTTCTGGCGCCGGGCCATGAAGGCCAGACGTTCGAACAGCATCACATCCTGCTCGTTCTTGAGCAGCGCGCCGTGGAGCGGCGGGATCGCCTTGGTGGGATCCTTCTGCTGCAGCACGTCGAGCGGCATGTCCTCATTGAGCAGCAGCTTGAGCCAGTCGAGCAGTTCGCTGGTGCTGGGCTTCTTCTTCAGCCCCGGCACTTCACGCACTTCGTAGAACACGTCCATCGCCTTCGACACCAGAGTCTTCTGGATGCCAGGGAAGTGCACGTCGATGATCGACTGCATCGTCTCGCGGTCGGGGAACTTGATATAGTGGAAGAAACAGCGGCGCAGGAAGGCGTCGGGCAGTTCCTTTTCGTTGTTCGAAGTGATGACCACGATCGGACGTTCCTTGGCCGCGATCGTTTCACGGGTTTCGTAAACGTCGAAGCTCATCCGGTCGAGCTCCTGCAGAAGATCGTTCGGGAACTCGATGTCGGCCTTGTCGATTTCGTCGATCAGCAGCACCGGCAGCTTGGGCGCGGTGAAGGCTTCCCACAGCTTGCCCTTCTTGATGTAGTTCGCGATGTCGTGGACGCGCTCGTCGCCCAACTGGCCGTCGCGCAGGCGGGCCACCGCGTCGTATTCGTAGAGGCCCTGCTGCGCCTTGGTGGTCGACTTGACGTGCCATTCGATCAGCGGCGCATCGAGCGCCTTCGAGATCTCGTGTGCCAGCACGGTCTTGCCGGTGCCCGGCTCACCCTTCACCAGCAGCGGCCGGCGCAGCAGCACGGCTGCGTTGACGGCGACCTTGAGGTCTTCGGTTGCGACGTAATTGCTGGTGCCTTCGAAACGCGCCATGGCTCTCCCCGTTCACTTAATCGGTCGGTTAAGCAGCCGGGATAAGTGTAGCTGCGCCGCGTTGCAAGCTGCAATCGAGCAGGGCCGTCTCAGTTCTTGTCGACGGTGTACTGCAGGCGAATCACGCTGTTTGCCGGGATGTCGATGAAGAAGATCGGCTGGCCATCCTGCTTTTCGACCGGCAGCGTCGCACGGCGGACCTTGGTTGTGCCCCAGGTCTGCAGCTTGAGCTCGAACCGCACCGGTTGGTCCGAGGCATTGCTCAAGGCAAACTCCTCGATGCTGGCGCCACCTTGCCACAACGCAAGCATGTCACCTGAGAGCGTTTCCGGCTGGGGATCGTTTGCCTTGGGATTGCGGCGCAGCGTGCGGCGGGTGGCGGTAATGTCGGGTGCGTCGCCCAGCACCAGTTCGATCTTCTCGCCCTCGGCCGTATCGCTCAGCGAGGGTTGACCGACCAGCATCGTGCGGCCCCAGTGATCCTGTTCAACCACGAACGAGCCCGCTGGCAGCGGCAGGCCCAGCTTGTGCTCCTTGTCGTTCTTGGTGCGGACCAGCGCGATTGCCTGCCAGGTCTGGGGCCGGTCGCCATAGCCCTGCGCGGAGAAGGTCTGGGTATAGATTCGGTCGAACGGCACCCCCTTTTGCTCGACGAGGCGGGATTGCTTCATCTGCTGAGCCGCAACCGTGGTGCGCTGCGGAACGCGGTAGAGCTTGAGGTCGCCAAGCTGCTCAGGCGGCGGCGGAGGCGGTGGCGGTGGAGGGGGCGCCATCATCATTGGTGCCGGCGGCGGGGGGATCATGCCTTTTTCCGCAGACCGCTGCGCCGTTACCACAACGTCTTCATAGGATTCGTAATCCTCGCCCATGTAGGGGCTGACGAGTTGATAGGGGCGATCCGGCTTGAGCGGGATCTGGTGCGTGCGCTGCATCGGCCAGCATTTCGCCACCACTTGTGCTTCGTTGCCGACGTACCGGTTGACGTACTCCCGGTTGAGTCCACCCGCCACGATCTGGGTCCGGGCATTGGACAGGGATACGGTGTTCCCGTTGGCCAATGTCATCCAGCCACCAATGTCCATCGTCTTGCCGTCGGGATTGATGTGCGCGGTGTAGTTGGCGCTCCAGTCGAACCCCTCGGCGATGTAGGTCAGCGTTACGGTGGTGGTGATCGGCTTTTTCGCCCGCGTCTTCACGCTCAACGTGGGAGTGGCATAGAGACCGCTGCCAGAGCGGCTGTACGAAAAGGTCTCGGGGTTGCCCGAGCAGCGCAGCGCTTCCTCGCCTTCGGCGGTCTTGAACACCACCCCGTCCGGTCCGGCCGAAACAAGCGTGGCAGGAACCAGCCGGGTCTTGCCGGTCTTGCGATCGGTGCGCTTCAAGGTCAGCGACTTGCCCACCGTGGCCCGCGCCAGCGCCGAAGGGGAAAGCAACGCCGCGTTGCGGTTCTTTTCGATCACGCCGCCCGGCAGGCCGGAGACGATCGCGCTTTCCGGAATGATCCCGTCGACAACGCCCTCAAAGCGCAGTTCGCTCTCACCGGCGGGCAAGCTAACCACGCGCGTTTCGGTGATGACGGCGAAACCGCCCAAATAGTTGAGCTGGATTGTCCCGCCATTGCGGTACGGCGCGCGGTAGATCGTTACCGACACATCCCTGGGCGCCGAGGCGGCGACGTCACCAGCCAATGACGGAGCTGCCGTCAGCGCGGTTACCGCAATGAGGGCGAGGGTGGCCAGACGGCGCACAAGCAGGCCCTCCTCAGTACTTCGAATCGAAGGTCGCGGTCAGATCCGTCTTGCCGTTCGCCGGCACGGTTACGGTCCAGGCAACCGAATCCGCATCGAGCCGTTCGCTCTGTTTGCTTTCCTTGTCGACCTTGGTGTCACCCCACAGTCCCGACTGGATGACCCGCACCGTGACCGGCTTGGGCAGCGCGTTCGTGAGCGTGTAGCGCATCGAGGTGGACCAGCGGTTCTTGCCGGTCTTGGTTCGGGCTTCGACCACGGGTTGGACCTTCACGTCAAAGGCATCGCCGGTGCTGATCGACAGCTTCGAGCCCATCGGGGTGTGGCCGATTGCCTTTTCACCGATGAACTGGGCCTGCCCGCGCGAATCCTTGATGTAGAAGCGGACCACGCCGGCGGGCAGCTGGTCACCCAGGCCACCCTTCGCCGAATTGCTGAACTGATAGACCGTCACCGCGCTGATCGGCTGGTCCGAAGTCTGCAGCCAGCCAAAGCGCGATTCATAGCCGTGGGTCGCGGGCGCGCCGTGTACATCGAGGAAGCTGACCTGCTTGGTCTGCATGTTGGCGATCGTGGTGCGTTCGCTCAGCGGGTAGAGATAATAGTCTCCCAGCCGCTCGCGGTCACCGCTTTCGGTTCCGGCTTCGACCAGCGTGTCGCCGCCGCGCTGGTAGTTGTCGTACTGACCGAGGAACTTCGGATTGCCAGCCACGAGCACGGTGTTCGCGTTCTCGTAAGTGGTGCCCGAATTGTTGGTCAGCGTGACCCAGCCTTGCACGTCGATCGTTCCCTTGGCCTCGTCATAGAGCGCGACATAGTCAGCGCGCCAGCCAAGGCCCGGGGTGAGGTAGCGCAGCGCCGCTTCGCGTTTGCCGGGATTGCCCTGCAAGGTGATCGACAGCGTCGGTTCCGCGCGCATGTTGGGCGGCACCTTGTCGAAGATCACGCGCACCGGCAGCCCATCGTCGCGCAGCACTTCGATGCGGTTGCCGATCTGCAGCACCACACCGCCGTTGGCCGCCAGCACCACCGCTTGTTCGCGGGTTTCGGCGCCGGTCGCGGGATTGGTGCGGACCAGTGTGATCGTCTGGCCGACCGCGTTCTCCATGATCTTGGCCGGCGAGAGCAGGTCGTAATCGAAGTTCTGCTCAATGATTGCCATGTCGCTGGCCACCAGGCTTGCCGTTTCGGGGCGGATCTGGGCCGAAACGTTCTTGAACTCGACCTTCTGCTTGTCACCGGTGAAAGTGATTTCGCGCGTATCCTGCACCAGCGCCTGATTGTCGGCGTAGATGGTGATGTCGATCCCCGGCTGGGCGGACGCAGCGGCGGACAGCGCGATAAGCGAAGCGGCGGCGATCAAAGGCAGGCGCGGCATGATTGAAGGTTCCCTCTCCTGTTGCGTGTAACAACGTATCACATGATTCTGACGTCAGTATGAACCAAATATTGCGATGTAAATCTTTGCTTGATTCCAATTGTGTAAGAGTATTTTCTGCGTTGGCAACGTGGGGAGAAAGGCAATGCGCAAACTCGTCGCTTCTTTGGTTGTCGCCGCATTGATCGGATTGGGGCAAGTGCCGGTGAAAGCCCAGGCTTTTGATCCGCGCCAGCCGCTGGGCATCATCATCAATGCATTCCAGATGTGCGGACCGCCCCAGGCTTACCAACTGCTGGCACCGACCTTGTTCAACCAGGTTGCGATGCAGACTGGTGGTCGGGGTTGCTATGCCGACATTTCCAGTGCCGGGCCGATCACAAGCATGAACGTGCTCGGTTCGCAGGAGTTTCCAATCGGTCCGCTGTTCCTGATCCGCGTCACCCATACCTCTGGTGCCGTCGCCGATTGGTTCGTTGGCTTCAACCGGATGTCCGGGCAGATCGAATATCTGCGTTATCAGGCGCCGCAGACGGGAATCACACCATCGATTTCGACAGGCCCCTCGCCAACCGGCAATGGCCCGAGCTCGTTGCCGACGTCGCAACCTCAGCCTCAGCCTCAGCCGCAACCCCAGCCCGGGCCTGGCGGCAGCGACACGCCGAAGGGGTGCCAGCTTTATCCCGCGATGTGCTCCTGACATGGCGGTGGAGCGCAGGGTAGTCCTTGGCGGATTGCTGACAATCGTACCGGCGCTGTGCTGTTCGAGGCACGCATTCGCTGAAACCAGTGGCGGGGGCTGCTGGGTTCCGGGCGGTTCGGCAGCGCCGTACTTTGCATCGGTGCAGGGGCAGGTAAGCCGGTTTGAAACAGGCTCGGAGAAGCTCGAACCGCGTTCGGGCAATCCCGATCTCGATTATGCCCTGGCGCAGGCGCTGGCTAACCTCAGCGAACTGTTCGGAGTGCTGCCGGGGTTCTGCTATTACGACGATAGCGGATCGCCGAACGCGCTGGCTACCTCCGATCAACTGCTCGACCGGACAGACGGCACCGTGATGATGGGCCTGTCGTTCCTGGGCGAGATGCTACGCATGCCGGAGCGGCCCGATGCATCGATCGTTGCGGTTTGCGCGCACGAGTTCGGCCACATCGTTTCCTACAAGACCGGTTTGATCAATCAGCTCAAAGGCGGGGGCGGTGTGTTCCGGTCGGAACAGTTCGCGGACTATATGGCGGGCTATTTTGCAGGAACGCGCAAGCTCTTGAGGCCGGACTATCCGGCCGTCGTATTCGCCAGCACACAGAATTATTTCGGTGGGGGCGATCACGGCAGTTCGAGCCAGCGCGGAGAGGCGGTGCAGGCTGGGTTCATGGCGGCTTATCAGCGCAAACTCGGCATGCAGGACGCAACGCAGGCCGGTCTGCAATTCTGCCTTGGCCGCTCGCTCTGACTGAGCTTCTCGTTTGCTCGTGCAGTCTTGGAAGGGCTTCACCTGCTGGCGGAATCGCAGCTTGCATGGCGCTGGATCCAATCTTGGGTCCGGTTTGACTATTGTCATGGGAATCAGGGGCGAGATGTGATCTAAACACGCTTGCGGGGACTCACAGCCAAGGCAGCGCATGGCGCGCTTCTTGGCTCATGGAGTGCCGCTTATGTCGCAAGCTGTGTCCCGCAGGGACAACGCGCGCCGTGCAGGCAATCGCGTCAAGTCCCGTCCTTGGCAGTTGTTGGCATTTTCACTGCCCGTCAGTGCCGCCATCGCCATTTTTGCATTTGCACCCTATCAGGCCAAGGCCGTGCCGGCCTTTGCCGAACAAACCGGTTTGCCCTGCCAGGCCTGCCACGTTGGCGGATTCGGGCCGCAACTCACCCCGCTGGGGCGCGAGTTCAAGCTCGACGGCTATACGATGCGCTCCAAGTCGTCGAACATCCCGCTTTCTGCCATGGCGATAGCCTCGTTCACGCATACCAAGGCCGATCAGAATCCTCCCCCGGATGGCGTCAATCATCCCAACGACAATGTCGCCTTCGATCAGGGCAGCATTTTCCTGGCCGGCGGCATGGGCCAGCATTTCGGAGGCTTTGCGCAGTTCACTTATGACGGTGTGGGCAAGGCCTGGTCATGGGACAACCTCGATCTGCGGGCCGTCACTAAGGGCCGCGTATTTGGGCAGGATGCCGTCTTCGGCCTTTCGCTGAACAACTCGCCGACCGTTCAGGATGTCTGGAATACCACTCCGGCCTGGGGCTTTCCTTATACCGATACGGCCGTGTCCGGCACTCCGGGGGCGGCGCCCCTGATCGATGGGGGGCTGGCGCAAAACACCCTGGGTCTCAGTGCCTATGCGTGGATCGGACAGAAGTTCTATCTCGAAGGCGGGGCCTATACGACGCCGAAGGCGGGAACGCTGAGCTGGCTTGGCGCCGATCCCGCGTCGCCGGGGGATATCCACGGTCTTGCCCCCTATGGCCGGATCGCCTGGCAGGGCCAGCTTGCCGGAGGCACGGCGCAGGTCGGCGCGTTCGCGCTCAAGGCCCAGATCAATCCCGAGCGGGACCGGTCGACCGGGCTGACCGATCATTATTCGGACGTTGGCCTGGATACCTCGTGGCAAAAGCCGACTGCCAATGGCGACGTCATTTCGGCACAGCTGCGCTATGTCCACGAAGCAAGTGACCTTCATGCCAGTTGCGAACTTGGCCTGATCGGCGCGGGCGGCGATCCAGGCTGCGCCAAGACCAATCTCAACGAAGTGCGCGGCGACATCGGTTACAGCTGGCACAACAAGATCGGGGCGACGGTGGGGGCATTTTCCATCACCGGTGACAGCAACGCTGACCTCTATGGCGGGCCGAACGCCAGTCCGGATAGCAGCGGGGTGATGGCCCAGCTCGATTATACCCCCTGGGGTGACGGGACTTCGCCGCTGGGAACGCGCTTCAACATGCGCGTTGGCCTGCAATACACCGCCTATCGCAAGTTCGATGGCGCGGTTCACAACTATGATGGAGCCGGGGCCAATGCCTCGGACAACAACGCAGTGAGGGTCTTCACATGGGTCGCATTCTGATGCGCGGCGCGCTTGCCGCAGCTTTGCTGGCGCTGTCTTCCGGGCCGGCCTTTGCCGGAAGTCCGGCCCAGGGCGCCAAAGTGTTCGCGTCGCAATGTTCGGCCTGTCATGGCAACCGTGCCAACTCGCCGCAAGCGGTCGGGCCGCGCCTGTTCGGTGTCGTGGGCAGGCATGCCGGAACCTCACCTGGCTATGTTTACTCCCCGGCGATGAAGGGATCGGGGCTGGTGTGGACGACCGATCAGCTCAAGGTCTATCTGAAGAGCCCGGCCAAGGTCGTCCACGGGACCAAGATGCCCTATTCCGGGCTGAACAATCCCGCGCAGCTTGAAGACCTGCTGGCCTATCTGGCCACCTTGCATTGAACAGGGCCGGGTGCCGGGGGGGCGTCCCGGTACCCGGTTCGTCAGGCATCGATCAGTTCCGGATCGATCTCGCTCGCGCGGTTCTGGATGAACATGAAGCGCTGGGCCGGATCGCGGCCCATCAGGCGCTCGACCAGGTCCTTCACCGCCGCGCGGCCCTCGTATTCGGGGGGCAGGGTGATGCGGATCAGCCCGCGCGTGGCCGGGTTCATCGTCGTGTCGCGCAGTTGCTGCGGGTTCATTTCGCCAAGCCCCTTGAAGCGCGATACTTCCACCTTCTTGCCCTTGAACAGGGTGGCTTCCAGTTCGGCGCGGTGCGCGTCGTCGCGGGCATAGGCGCTCTCTTTCCCGGCGGTCAGGCGGTAGAGCGGCGGCTGGGCGAGGTAGAGGTGCCCGCGCCGCACGATTTCCGGCATTTCCTGGAAGAAGAACGTCATCAGCAGCGTGGCGATATGCGCACCGTCAACGTCCGCGTCGGTCATGATGATGATGCGGTCATAGCGCAGGTTGTCGGGATTGCAGTCCTTGCGGGTACCGCAGCCCAGCGCGAGGCCAAGGTCGGCGATTTCGCTGTTGGCGCGGATCTTGTCGGCCGTGGCGCTGGCGACGTTGAGGATCTTGCCGCGGATCGGCAGGATCGCCTGGGTCTTGCGGTCGCGCGCCTGCTTGGCGCTGCCGCCCGCGCTGTCGCCTTCGACGATGAACAGTTCGGTCTCGCCGCTGCCTTCGCCGCTGCAATCGGTGAGCTTGCCGGGCAGGCGCAGCTTGCGGGCGTTGGTTGCGGTCTTGCGCTTGACCTCGCGCTCGGCCTTACGGCGCAGGCGCTCGTCCATCCGCTCCATCACGTGACCGAGCAGCGCCTTGCCGCGCTCCATGTTGTCGGTGAGGAAGTGGTCGAAATGATCGCGCACCGCGTTCTCGACCAGCCTTGCGGCTTCGGGGGAGGTCAGACGGTCCTTGGTCTGGCTCTGGAACTGGGGATCGCGGATGAAGACCGAGAGCATGATCTCGCTGCCGGTGACGACGTCCTCGGGCGCGATATCCTTGGCCTTCTTCTGTCCGACCAGCTCGGCGAAGGCGCGGATGCCCTTGGTCAGCGCGGCGCGCAGGCCCTGTTCGTGGGTGCCGCCATCAGGCGTCGGGATGGTGTTGCAGTAGAACGAATAGGCCCCGTCCGACCACAGCGGCCACGCAATCGCCCATTCGACCCGGCCCATTTCCTCGCCCGCGTCATTGGCCGGGAAATCCTGAGTGCCGGAAAAGAACTGGGTGGTAACGCATTCGCGCACGCCCACTTGTTCCTTGAGATGATCGGCAAGACCCCCGGGGAACTGAAATACGGCCTCGGCCGGAACCTCTTCGCTGGTCAGCGAGGCCGCGCATTTCCAGCGGATCTCGACCCCTGCGAACAGGTAGGCTTTCGAGCGCACCAGCTTGAACAGCCGCGCAGGCTTGAACTTGGCGTCGGTGCCGAAAATCTCGGTGTCGGGGACGAAGGTGACGCTGGTGCCGCGCCGGTTGGGCGTGCCACCCAGGTGCTTGATCGGCCCCGTCGGCACCCCGCGCGAGAATTCCTGGGCCCACAGTTCCTTGTTCCGCGCCACCTCGATCCGGGTGAGGGTGGACAGCGCGTTGACCACGCTGACCCCCACGCCGTGAAGGCCGCCCGATGTCGCATAGGCCTTGCCCGAGAACTTGCCGCCCGAATGCAGCGTGGTCAGGATCACTTCCAGCGCCGACTTGCCGGGATACTTGGGGTGTTCGTCCACGGGGATGCCGCGGCCGTTGTCGGTGATGGTCAGGCGTCCGGGCGCGCCCGGTTCGTCCTCCAGCGTCACCTCGATCCGGTTGGCATGGCCCGCCACCGCTTCGTCCATCGCGTTGTCGAGCACTTCGGCGGCGAGATGGTGCAGGGCGCGCTCGTCCGTCCCGCCGATGTACATGCCGGGGCGGCGGCGGACGGGCTCCAGCCCCTCCAGCACTTCGATTGCGCTGCCGTCATAGGTTTCGCCGCCCGAAGCGGGCAATTTGTCAAACAGGTCGTCGGCCATGGTGCCTGCTATAAAGCGCCGGGATTCCGCCGCGCAAGCGCCGCGCCAAGGTTATCGTCAGTCGACGAACTTGGTAGGCGCGGCATTGATGATGCTGACCCCGCCCTTGCGCACCTCGCGCACTTCCAGCGCGCGCTCGCCAATGCCGGTGGGGGCAAAGCGGAATGGACCGTCGAGACCGAGGAACCCGCCCGCATCGGTGAGCCGCGCGACCGGGAACGGCGTTCCGGGCTTCCAGTCGCGCGCGATCCGCACGGTCAGCAGTACGCTGTCATAACCAAAGGTGGCGAGGCGATAGGGTGCACTGCCGAAGCGGGCCTTGTAGCTTTCGCTGAACTGCCGGAAGCGGGTGTCCGAAATCGCCGCGAACCACGCGCCTTGCAGCGCCGGGGTGGCGGTGATCACGGTTTCCCCGCTCCATAGCTCAGTGCCAAGGATGCGCGGACCAGAACCACCCGCCTTTTTGAGCTGCGGCGCAGCCATCGCGGCAAAGCGTCCGCTGTCAGCGATCAGCACGGCATCGACCCCGCCTTTGGCCTTGATCCGGTGGGCGGCGCTGACAATCGAGGTGTTGGAGCGCTCATAGCTTTCGGCGGCGACCAGCGTTCCGCCGACCGCACCGACCGACTGCGCATAGGCCGCCTTGGCCCGCGCGCCGTAATCGCCGGCGGGATAGAGCAGCGCGAAGCGGCGCGAACCCTGCGCATAGGAATAGCGCACCACCCGGTCGATCGCCCCGGCCGGGACAGTGCCCATCACGAACACGTCGCGCGAGGCCACTCCGGCATCGTTGCCATAGGTGATCAGCGGGATCTTTGCCGGGCGGGTCACCGCGACGATGGCGGGCACTTCGTCGGGCAGCAGCGGGCCGAGGATCAGCTTGTTGCCATCCTGCACCGCGCGCCGCGCCGCGCCGGCGGGATCGGTGGAGGTATCATAGGTCGTGATGCGGATGTTCTGCGCGTTGGTATCGAGCAACGCCATGGTCGTGGCGTTCGCGATGCCCTGGCCCACTGCGGCATTGGTTCCGCTCAGCGGGACGAGCAGCGCGATGCGGTGGCGTTGCTGATCGACGGGCAGGGTTTCGCTGGGGGTCGGCGCGGGCGCTGGCTTGGGTTCGGGGGCAGTCGGGATCACCTTGCAGCCCGCCAGCAGCGTGGCGGTTGCCAGGGCCATGAACTTGCGCCGGCTGGCGCGCGTGTCGAACATCACTTGTCGCTCCCGTGTCGCGGGTCCATGCTAAACGCGATGGAACAAACGCTCACTCCCGGCCTGTATATAGTCGCGACCCCGATTGGCAACTTAGGGGACATTACTGCGCGTGCCGTAACGGTACTCGGTGCCGTGGCTGCGGTAGCCTGTGAAGATACTCGCGTCACGGGCAAGCTGATGCAGCACCTTGGAATCAAGCAGAAGCTGATCCGCTATGACGATCACGCCAGCGAAGCGACGCGCGAGCACCTGCTGGGCCTTGCCGCCGAACAGCCGATCGCGCTGGTCAGCGATGCGGGCACGCCGCTGATTTCCGATCCCGGCTACCGCCTGGTGCGCGCCGCGCGCGAACGCGGGATTGCGGTGACCAGTCTGCCGGGAGCGAGCGCCGCGATCATGGCGCTGACGATTTCCGGCCTGCCGAGCGACCGCTTCCTGTTCGCCGGGTTCCTGCCGAACAAGGCCAAGGCCCGCGCTGAGATGCTGGCGGAACTGGGCGGCGTGCGCGCCACGCTGGTGTTTTACGAAACCGCGCCGCGCCTTGAAGACGCCCTGACCGCGATTGCCGAGGTGCTGCCGGGCCGCGAGGTGGCGGTGGCGCGAGAAC
>NZ_JAYSBK010000010.1:0-50398 GCF_041915465.1 Novosphingobium sp.
CCGGGCCGTTCTGCGGCCAGCTGATGGGCGACATGGGCGCGGACGTGGTCAAGATCGAGCCGCCGGGCGCGGGAGATCCGATGCGCACCTGGGGCAATGGCGAGCACAAGGTCTGGTGGAGCGTGATAGCGCGCAACAAGCGTTCGGTCTCGCTCAATCTGCGCGTCGCCGAGGGGCAGGAACTGGCGCGCCGCCTCCTGGCCGATGCCGACATCATGATCGAGAATTTCAAGCCCGGCACGATGGAAAAGTGGGGCATGGGGCCAGAGGCGCTCCATGCGATCAACCCGCGCCTGATCATCGTGCGGATGTCCGGCTATGGCCAGACCGGGCCCTATTCCACCCGCGCCGGATACGGCGGGATTGGCGAGGCGATGGGCGGCTGGCGCGCGATCGTCGGCGATCCGGACCGTCCGCCCAGCCGCATGGGCGTTTCGATCGGTGATACGCTCTGCGCCACTTATGGCTGCATGGGCGCCCTGGCGGCGCTGCGCGCGCGGGAGACCAGCGGCAAGGGCCAGGTGGTCGATTCCGCGCTTTACGAGAGCGTGCTGCAGGTGATGGAAAGCCTGGTGCCGGAATACGACCTGATGGGGATCGTGCGGCAACGCTCCGGCTCGATCCTGCCGGGGATCGCGCCCAGCAACGTCTATCGCTGCAGCGACGGCGAATACATGATCGGCGGCAATGGCGACACGATCTTCGCGCGGCTTGCCCAGGCGATGGGGCGGCCCGAACTGACCAGCGATCCGCGCTATGCCACCCATGTCGCGCGCGGCACCAACCAGCGCGAACTGGATGACCTGATCAATGCGTGGACC
Source organism: Novosphingobium sp. (assembly GCF_041915465.1). Taxonomy (GTDB): domain Bacteria; phylum Pseudomonadota; class Alphaproteobacteria; order Sphingomonadales; family Sphingomonadaceae; genus Novosphingobium. The sequence continues at coordinate 822 of NZ_JAYSBK010000010.1, forward strand.
CAGACCATGACCGTCGATCAGCTCGAAGCGCTGATGATCGAACATTCGGTTCCGGCCGGGCGGATCTACACTGGCAAGGAAATGCTGGCGGACCCGCACTTCGCCGCGCGCGAGGCGATTGTCTCGGTCGATCATCCGGAGCACGGCCAGGTCCGGATGCAGGCCCCGATGCCCAAGCTGTCGGACACGCCTTCGGCCATTCGCCGCCGCGCGCCGCTCTATCCGGGCGAGCACAACTCCGAGGTGCTGGGCGAGCGGCTGGGATTGGACGAAGCGCGACTGGAGGAGCTTCGTCAGGCCGGGATTATCTGATCCCGAGTGCGGGCATTATGGTCAATCTGTTTGACAATTTTGGTCAAGAATGGTTAGTTGCACGGCGGGATGACAGGGACGGGAAGCTGCCCGCAAGTTCCTGAAATAAATATCGGAAAAGGCCTGAAATTGTGCAGTTGACCCAGGGCGTTCATCGTTCGGCGCGCATCAATCCGAATGGCATTGCCACGATCGATGGCGAGCGCCGCCGGACCTGGGCGGAGCTGGCACGCGACGTGGCCCGGTTTGCCGCGCTGTTGCGCTCGCTCGGGGTCGGCCCCAATGACCGGGTGGCCGTGCTGGCAAACAATGGCGATCACTACTTCGACGCCTATTTCGCGATTTTCTGGGCGGGCGGGGTGATCGTTCCGCTCAACACCCGGCTGTCCGTGCCTGAACTCGCCTTCCAGATCGAGGATGTCGGCGCGGCGGTGCTGCTCGTGGGGGACGGGTTCGAGGTTCAGGCAGCCGGCCTTGCCGAAAGGTTCCCGAACCTGCTGATCGAGCACCTCGATGAAGCCGGGGGCGGGCTGCGGCGGCGGATCGCGGACCAGCCGGAACTTGAGGATGCGGGGCGGGGCGACGGCGATCTTGCCGGGGTATTCTACACTGGCGGGACGACCGGTCTGCCAAAGGGCGTGATGCTCACCCACCGCAACCTGGTGTCGGTGGCAAGCAACCTGATCATGATGATCCGCTTCGCGCCCGATTGCATCGACCTGCACTGTGCGCCGATGTTCCACCTGGCCGATATCGGACTGTTCACGGTGACGATGGTGGGCGGCGTCCATGTTTTCGCGCAGCGGCTCGATGCGGACACCATCATGGCGCTGACTGCGCGGCACAAGGTGACCCACGTCTTCACCGTACCTGCCGTGATCGACGCGCTGAGCCGGGCCGATCTTGCCGCACACGATCTCTCATCCTTGAGGATGCTGGGCTATGGCGGCTCGCCAATGCCCGCCGCGACCATCGCCCGTGCGCAGGACCGTCTGCCGGGGATCCAGTTCATCCAGGGCTTCGGGATGACCGAAATGCCTTCGATCAGCTTCCTCTTGCCCGAGCAGCACGACCCGGCCTCTGGCCACGCCAAGCTGCGTTCTGCCGGGGTGCCGGGCTATGGCTTCGAACTCAAGGTGGTCGGGCCGGACGATCAGGAACTGCCGCGCGGGCAAGTGGGTGAAATCGTCGGCCGGGGCCCGTGCGTGATGGCGGGGTACTGGAACCGCCCGGATGAAACGGCCGAGGCGCTGCGCGGCGGCTGGATGCATTCGCAGGACGCCGGCTTCATGGACGAGGATGGCTATATCACCATCACCGACCGGCTGAAGGACATGATCGTATCGGGCGCGGAGAACATCTATTCGATCGAGGTCGAAAATGCGCTCAGCCTGCATCCGCAGGTGCAGGAATGCACGGTGATCGGCGTTCCGGACGAACGTTGGGGCGAGCGTGTCCACGCCATCGTGGTGCCAGTGCCCGGCGAAGCGCCGAGCGAGCAATCCATGCTGGCCCACCTGCACGAGCGACTGGCGCGCTACAAATGCCCGAAAAGCTGGGAATTGCGCACCGAGCCGCTGCCGCGCAGCCCGATCGGCAAGGTGCTGAAGGCTGATCTGCGCAAGACCTATTGGGCAGGACGCGCCAGCGCGGTCAGCGTTTAGGGTTCACTCTTCGCCAAGAGCCAGGGCTTCGGCCTCGAAATCGATCGGATCGCCCCAGTCAACGCCGCAGGCAGCGATCAGGCCGGCCAGTTGCGGCTGGCCAATGCGTTTCGCCAGGTGCTTGGTCATGATCGTTACGGCGGTTTGCGCGTCGCGGCGCATCGGTTCGCCCATTTCGGTGAGCACCACGATCTTGGAACGCTTGTCGGAAGGATCGTCGGTGAAGCGGATCATCCCGATCTCGGCAATCTGCGACAAGGTGACGTGAACCGCCTGGCGGCTGATGCCAAGATTGCGGGCGATCTCGACCGGACGGGTCGCGCCTGTGGTGATGTTCATCATCACCATCGACTGCGAATGGGTCAGCGTCGGCCACCCGCGCGAGCGCAGGAAGCTCTGCAGGCCAGAGTCGAACCAATAAAACCCCTGCAGGAGCGACACGATCAGATAGGGAGATTGCATCGATTGCCCCGTAAATTGCACTTTTGATAGCGCATCGCCCAAAAGCCTTCCAGTCCCGCCGGAGACTATGCACCGCCTCGTGAAAATTGTCGTCCAAATTGACAATTTTTCAAGCGGGAAGTGCGCTTCAGGTCTTTTCGGGGAAACTTGCCAGCGCTTTGCGAACGACAGCAAGGGCAGGTTCGCCAATCTTGCTTGCCATCTCCGCTTCGAGTTCGCGCAGGATCTGCTGGGCGTCCTCGCGGATTGCGGCGCCCGCCGGGGAAAACTCTACCCGCTGGGCGCGGCGATCCTGCGGATCCGGGACGATTTCAATCAGTTCCTTGTCAACCATTTCGGCGAGCAGCTGGCTCATCGCCTGCCGAGACACGCCGAGGTTCTCGGCAATCCGCGAGGCCCGGTTCACGCCGTTTGCGACATTCGCGAGGACCAGCGACTGCGAGCGCGTGACGGGGCCCCAGCCCCGGCGCAACAGCCGCGCGCGCAGGCTTTCGTCGAACCAGTAATAGGCCCGCATCAGGTCCATCATCAGCAGGGAGCTTTCCATGCGCGCGATCATTCCCCCTCAAAACGGCCGGTGCAAGTCGATTCGATTGCACTGTCGCGCAGGGATGGAATAATGTAAAGTAACTTGACATTAAACTCGCAACTGACGCAGTCTGCGATCAAGCCCGCGAACGGACGGGCGGGGTGATTTGTTAGAGAGGAATGTCGATGGCGGGAGAGCTGCTGCTTACGAAATCGGGCGAACTCTGGGCCGATTGGGCCGATGCCTTTGCCGTGCGCCTGGCCGAGCGGGCCGCCGAAGCCGAAGCGCAGCGCACCATGTTGCCGGAAACTGTGCAGGAAGCACTCGACGCCGGGTTCTTTGGCATGCTCGCGCCGACCGGGGTGGGCGGGCAGGGCAGCCGCTTCAGCGAGTTCCTCGATGTGGTGCGCCGGCTTAGCCACGGCTGCGCTTCGAGCGGGTGGACGCTCTCGTTCCTCGCGCTTCATGCGTGGATGCTGTGCAAGTTCGGGCCCGAAGCCCAGGCGGAATTCTTCAAGGATGGGGCCATGCCGCTCGCCCCTGCGCCGCTCGCGCCGACGGGCAAGGCCCGCCCGGTCGATGGAGGCTACATCGTCACGGGACGGTGGGAATGGGCGACCGGCATCAACCATGCCGACTGGGTGCTGGTGAACGGCATCAACACCGAAACCATGATCCCGATTTTCTGCGCCATGTCGATCGGTCAGGCCGAGATCGAAGACGTCTGGCACGTTTCGGGCATGGCGGCCACGGGCAGCCAGGCGGTGGTGGTGAAGGACGTGTTCGTGCCTGTCCACATGACCCTGGCCGCCCCGCTGATGGCGGCGGGCGCTTCGCCGGGCGAGGCCCTGCATCCGGGGTCGACCCTGCGCGCACCGCTGCGCGCGGGCCTTGCGCTGGTGGCGGCAACCCCGGCGCTGGGTGCGGCGGAAGCGGCGCTTGAATGGTATGCCCAGCGCATGAAGACCAAGCTTCAGGCCTTCAGCGGCGGTGCCAAGCAGGGCGAGCTTCAGACCACCCACCTGCGCCTGGGCGAAGCGATGGGCGATGTGCGCGCCGCCCGGCTGATCTGGGATGAGGCCTGCCGGGTGCTCGACCGCGAAGGGCCCAACGGTGCAGACACCCCGCTCGACGTGCAGGTTGGCCTGCGGCTTGCGGCGGCACAGATCGTGCGGCTCGCCAATTCGGCGGTCAACACGCTCGCCGCCGCCGCCGGGGCCAGCGCCTCGCTGCTCAGCGCCCCGCTTCAGCGCCAGCTGCGCGACGTGCAGGTGATGCGCGGCCACGTGATGTTCGATTGGGATCGCACCGCGGTGCTGGCCGGCAAGGTTGCGCTCGGCTTTCCGACCACGCCTGCCGATCTGCTCTGAGGGGACGGACGATGCACGATCAGATCAGCCTCGATATCGGCAATCCCGATACGTTCGCGCATGGGCACCCGTACGCGATCTATGACCGGATCCGCGAGACACAGCCGGTCTGGCGCCATCCGGCGTCAGACCTTGTTCCGGCGATGTGGGCATTGACCCGGTTCGAGGATATCCGCGCGGTATCGCTGGACAGCGAGAGCTTTACCTCCACCCAGGGCTTCATCGTGCCGACCAGTTCGCGGCGCGACATCGACCCCGAGATCGGGATTGCCTTGTCGCGCTTCATGCTGGCGATGGACAATCCCGAGCACAAGGACTTCCGCAATGTCGTCGCCTCGGCCTTCATGCCTTCGGCGCTGGCCGCGGTGCAGCCCCGGATCCAGACCTCGGTCGATCGCCTGATTGCCGACCTTGCCGGCAAGGACGAGGTCGACTTCGTGACCGAAGTGGCGGCCATCGTCCCGATCAAGACGGTCTGCGCGGTCATGGGCATTCCGGAAGAAGACGAATGGCGCGTGTTCGAGTTCACCAACACGGTGTTCGGAATCGACGATCCCGAGCTTGCGCCGACGCCGGAAGTCACCAACGCGCGGTACCGCGAACTGTTCGACTATGGCTGGAACCTGTTCGAAGCGCGGCGCCGCGAACCGCGTGACGACGTGCTCTCGAAGATTGCCAATGCCACGGTCGGCGGCCGCCCGCTGACCCCGATCGAGCAGAAGAGCTTCTTCTCGAACATGATCTCGGCCGGCAACGAAACGACGCGCAGCACGCTGGCCGGGTCGATCTGGGCGCTGGCGAAGAACCCGGACCAGCGCCGCTTGCTGCTGGACGACATGTCGCTGCTCCCCTCGGCGGTGAACGAGCTGATCCGCTGGTTCTCTCCGGTCTACCACTTCTCGCGCGTGGCGAAGCAGGACACCGTCGTTGGTGGTCAGCCGATCAAGGCGGGTGAGCACGTCGCGATGCTTTACGGCGCGGGCAATCATGACCCGGCGATGTTCCCCAATCCGCACCAGCTCGACCTGCGCCGCGAAAACGCCAAGGCCAACATCGCGTTCGGCTATGGCGTGCACCACTGCCTCGGCTCGCGCCTTGGCATCATGCAGCTGAACCTGATCCTGGCGGCCTTCCTGAAGGCTTTCCCGCACTACGAAGTCACGGGCGAGCCGTTCTATGTCCGCTCCAACCTGGTTCAGGCGATGAAGGTGCTGCCGGTCCGCTTGCAGGGATAATCTGCGCCATCAGCCAAAGGAAAACCCCCGGGGCCATCCGACCCCGGGGGTTTTTCTGTGCCGTGTTCTAACCCGTTCCGACCCGCAGCTGCCGCAGCAGGCGCGGGCCGGCCGGTCTCGATCAGAACTCCTTGCGGATCCCGAAGGTGATCGTGCGCGGATCGTTCAGCGCGCCGACCACGCCCATTCCGATCGGGCTGCCGAACGAGAAGGTGCGGTAAACCTCCTTGGTCAGGTTCGCGCCGTTGACGAAGAAGCTGATCCCTGCCGGCTCGTAGGTCAGCTGTACGCGCGCGCTGACCAGATCATAGGGATGGCTGGTGTTGTCGCCCGGGGCCGACGCCGGCTGGTGCAGGAACGAGTCAGAATGGACCCACTGGCCAAAGCCCGACAGCGTGAAGCTGTCCGACAAGGCAAGGTTGAAGCGCATGCCCAGGGTCGAGGTGAAGCGCGGCGAGCGCTGCATCCGTTCGCCGTTGGCCAGCTTGGCCTCGGGGTTCCAGGCGAGGTTGCCATAGGCGGTAAGTCCCGAGCTCAGCTTGAGCTGCCCTTCGGCCTCGAACCCGCTGCTCTTCGCGTCAAGCGAGCGGACCTGAAAGGCGCGCGCGGTCGAATTGTAGAAGCTGTCCTGATAGTTCTTGATGTCGAGGTGGTAAGCCGCCAGCGACAGGTAGAGGCGGCCATCCAGGAAACGGCCCTTGACGCCCGCCTCGATGGTGGTGACGCGCTCGGTCGGGACCACGAACGGGGTGGGGTGCTGAACGGCGAGACCGGCCTGGTTGACGAAGCCCGAACCCTTGTTGCCCTGACCGCCCGAGATGTAGATGGTCGAAGTTTCGCTGGGGTTATAGCTGAGCGTGCCGGAGAAATCGAAAGTCGTATCGGTGACCTTGGTCCGGTAGAGCGGCGTCGGTGCGGCAAGCGCAACCAGCCCGGTCGGGAAGCCGAGGTCGTTGATCAGGCGGCGCTGATAGTCGGCATCCTTCTTGTCGCTGGTCAGGCGGCCGCCGACATTGAACTGGAGGTTGTCGGCGATATGCCAGGTGGCCTGGCCAAAGCCCGCGATGGTGTCTTCCTTCTGGTTGAAGCGCTGGCCGGTGGTGCCGTTATATACCCCGAAGAAGTTGTTGTAGAAGCTGAGGTAATCGTACTTCGTGGTCGAGTGCAGATAGAACGCGCCGACGATGTATTCGATCGGCTTGCCGCCCGGCGAAGTCAGGCGCACTTCCTGGGAGAACTGGCGGAAATTTTCGTTGAACTGCGAGAACAGCGCGCTTTGCGGAGTTGAATCCGAGTCAAAGCCGTTCTGGAAGTCGAAGCGCGAATAGCCCGAGGTCGCCGTCAGGGTGTAATCATTTCCCAGGTCCAGCTTGATTTCCAGGCTGTGGTCCTGGCCCTTCTGGAAGTCCATCGGATCCCCGGCCGCACCGGCGCTTTCATACTTCACATAGTTTTCAAGGCCGCCATCGGCGACGCCCAGCGCCTTGAGGCCGGTCACGTTCTGGTTGGCAATGAATTCAAAGGCATTGCCTGTGATATCGAGGCGGCTGAACTGGGTCTTGGCCTTGATGGAGAGCGTATCGGTCGGATCCCAGACCGCGATCGCGCGCACCACATAGCGATCGCCCGAGGCTTCGTTGCGGTTCTTGGTGATGTTTTTGACGAACCCGGCCTGGTTGTCATACTGGGCGGCGACGCGGAACTTGAATGTGTCGCTGGGCACCACGTCGACAGCGCCTTCGAGGGAATAGCTGCCATAATTGGCTTCGACCTGGCCCTGCAGATAGCCGCCGGTCTTGTTGCCGGGTCCGCGCGAGATCACGCTGACCGCGCCGACCGACGTGTTCTTGCCGAACAGCACGCCCTGGCTGCCCTTGACCACTTCGACCCGTTCGACGTCGAACAGCGCATCGCGGTACTGGCGGGCGCGGGGATGGTAGACGCCGTCGACGAACAGGCCGACCGATTGTTCGAACACCTGGCTGCCGGCCGAAGTGCCGACGCCGCGCAGGCTGACTCCGCTAAGGTTGCCGGGGGATTCGTGCATGGTGAAGCCCGGCACGTTGGCCGATAAGGTCTTGATTTCGATGACGCCCATCGTGGCGACCTGGTCGCCGCTGACGACGTTGATCGTCATCGGGGTCTTTTCCAGCTTGGTTTCGCGCTTCTGGGCAGTGACGATGATTTCACCGAGACCCGAATCATTATTGTCCGCTTCCTGCGCCAGGGCCTGGCTGGCCATGGTCAGTGCGATCGCCGAAGCGGTCCCGCGCACGAGGAATCGTTGTGCCCTTTTCATGCTTCTTCCCTCCCGTGAGAGCTGATTGTCAGCTTCTACAAGTCAATCAAGTTGACGAGTAACCGGTGCTGGGGCTTTGTCAACTTGATTGTCAACAATTGGATGCAATTTGGGCGGACGGGGTGATGAACCGGCGCGGCGATGCGGGGTCAGATCAAGGGATGATTGGTCGGTAGCCCCAATTGCATACGGCCGGTCTGTTCACGGCTGACGTCCCAGTCCCAGAAGGCATGCGAGCAGACGGTATTGAGATCGCGCCAGATCCGCTGCAGCGGCTGGTCGAGGTGGAAGTTCGAAGCGCCCGCCGCGCCCATCATGGCATTGACCGTGTCGCGGCACAGCTTGGAGATGAAGGCTGTCTGGCCCTTGATCGCCAGCCGGTCTGCCAGCTCGAAGGGGCGGCTGTGCAGGATCGTGTCGACGCAGCCATAGGTCGCCCGCGCAAGCTCGCTTGCCGCACGGGTCGCGATCTCGAACTCGCCCAGGGTGACGTGGGTCTGTTGCTGGTCCTTGTGGACCACGCCGCTGAAGTTGCGCACCCGGCGGGCGATGATCTGGGCGAACTCGGCAAAAGCTCCTTTCAGGCTCCCGGTCAGGACCGGCAGAATGGTGCAATAGGCCGAGGCGAGGAACGGGATCGAATAGAGCGGATTCGCGTGAATCCGCGACCCCTCGCTTGAACCGCCGTGGAATTCCATTGCCGTGAGCGCATGGTTGTCAGGCACGAACACCTTGCGCGCGACATAGTCGTTGCTGCCGGTGCCGGCCATGCCGGCAAAGTGCCAGTTGTCGATGACCTCGACATTCTCGATCGGCATCAGGAACGAGCGCGGTCCATCCTCTGCCCTGCCGCTCATAAGCACCCAGTCGGCATGCATCACGCCCGAACCCCAGGATGCCTGGCCGCTCACTTCCCAGCCGCCTGCAACCTTGCGCGCGTCCATATCGGCGGCCGATGCCGCAGGTAGCAGGGTATAGCCATAAGGGCCGAACAGTTCCTCTTGCGTGGCTTCGGGGAACTTGGCGACATAGATGTTGTGGCTGATGTAGAAGGCTGCGATCCAGCCGGTCGAGGGGCAGGCTGCGCTGATGATTTCGACCACGTCGAGCATGGTCTTCAGGCTGGCTTCGGAGCCGCCCCAGCGCTTCGGCACGAACATCTGGATGAGTTCAGCGTCGATCAGGTCGCGGATCGAATCGTCGTGCGGCTTGCGCTGCTCTGCCGTTTGTGCGGCCCGGGCGCGAATTGCCGGGGCGAGGGCGCGGGCACGCGCGATCAGTTCGGCGTCGGTGGCAGGCATCGTCAACTCCCTTGAAGGTTTGCCCCAATGGATGACGAGTAAATATACATTTGTCTAATAAAATCTCCGCAAGCGTGCTAGGAGGGTGGCATGACCATCATTTCCGCCAAGCGCCGCCGGGGACGACCCGCGCAGTCCGAGCAGCCGGCGCTCAACGACGATGCGTGCCTCGATGCCGCACTTGCAGCATTTGCCGAGCGCGGGTTCGAAGGGGCCTCGATCCGCGAGATTGCCGCTGCCTGCGGGGTCAGCCACGGGCTGCTGAGCGTGCGGTTCGGCTCAAAGCAGGCACTGTGGGAATCGGCGGTGGAACACGGCATGGGGCGCCTGCACAACCGGATGGTCGAGCGGCAGGCCCGGATGCCGGACAGTGTCGGAATCGAGGAGCGCTTTCGCGCCGCCTGTGTCGATTTCCTCGAATCGGTGGCGGCCTTTCCGGCGATCATCCAGTTGATGAACGTCGAGGGCGCCTGTCCGGGCGAGCGGCTGAACTACATCGTCGCGACCTTCTTCCGCGCGCGCAGCTGGCCGATCGCGACCCTGCTGGAAGAGGGCCAGGCAAAAGGCGTGTTCCGCCCGGTTCACGTCACCATTCCCTTCACGCTGCTGGCGCATGGGGCGGGGGCGCTGATTGCACTGCGCCCGCTGGTCGAAGCGGTGGACGTGCGCTTCAGCAACAGGCCCGAAGCGATCGCGCGCACGATCGCGGAGTCGGTTGACCTGATCGTGCGCGGATTGAAGGCCTGAAAGTTTAGAGCCCCGCTGCGGCGAGGGCGGCCTGCGCCACTGCCATGTCGTGGGTGTAGTGGCCGCCGCTGACCCCGATCCCGCCAACGACTTCTCCGTTCACTTTGATCGGATAGCCGCCGCCGAACACGACTAGGCGCGCCGTGTGGACGATGCCGGTGTTGAGCGGCGCGTCATCCTTGATGAAATCGTGCCATTCGTGCGTCGCCATGCCGAACGAGACGGCGGTATAGGCCTTGTCCTGCGCGATCTGGACTGAAAGCAGCGCGGCCTTGTCCATCCGCAGGAATTGCACCAGCGTGCCCGATGGGTCGCAGATCGCGATGCACATCGGAATGCCCATTTCGCGCGCCTTGGCAATGGCGCCCTGCGTCAGGGTTTCGGCGAGTTCGTTGGAAATCGTCTGGATGGTCAAGGTCTGCGCCACGGCCGGGTCTCCTCGGGGATTGTCAATTCGGGCGACGATCTCCGCTCGCTCCAACAAAGCAGGCCGCGCCGCTCAAGCGCTTTGAACAAGCGGAATTGTCAGGTCAATGTAAATTTAATTGACATTATTTTGAGGTCGGGCGACTGTTTATGGCAAAGGCGCGCCCGCTGCGCGGTAGCAGCGCCGGGAGAGGAAGAGAGATGGACTACCGCCACCTGAACGTCACCCGCGACGGCCACGTTATCACTTGCAGGATGAGCAATCCACCGTTGCAGGTGCTCAATTCGCGGATGCTGGCGGAGCTTCATACCCTGCTGACCGAGGTGGAAAACGATCCCACGGTCCGCGTGTTCCTCGTCACCGGCGAAAACGGCGTGTTCCTGCGCTGGATGGACCTCAACGAAATGCAGGACCATGCCGAGGGGCGGCGCGAGGAAACCGGCGGCCAGTCGCGCGCCGAGGAACTGCTTGAAATCGCTCGCGCGATCCCCTCTTCGATGAGCAGCATCCACGAACTGGCGCTGCGCATCCAGAACCTGCCCGCCGTCACCGTGGCGGCAATCAACGGCGTGGTCGGTGGGGGCGGATGCGAATTTTCGCTCTCGTTCGATTTCCGCCTGATGATGGATCACCCTGAAGGCAGCTTCGCGCTGCCGCAGACCAGCTTTGGCCTGGTGCCGGGCGGCGGCGGGGCGTGGCACTGCGTGCGCCTGCTGGGCCGGGCCAAGGCGCTCGATGTGCTGCTGCATGGCGAATTTCTGGCCCCGGCCAAGGCGCTGGAACTGGGGCTGATCTCGCGGCTTTATTCGCCCGAGACCTTCGACGAGGAAGTGGCCGCTTTCGTTGCCAACATGGCCGCCCGCGCACCGCTTGCGCTGCGCGGGGTCAAGACGCTGGTGAACTTTGGCACCAACCAGGGGCAACGCGATTTCCTGGCGCTGGAAAGCGTTGAACTGGGCAAGGTGATCCAGAGCGAGGACGTGAAGAACGCGCTGGGGATGTGGCTCGCCAATCCCGATCCGGCCGCTTACAAGCCGGTGTTCGAAGGGCGTTGAGACGATGACTTTGTTCGATCCTGCAGCGATTGATCCTTATGCCGACAAGGACGTCCACTGGCTGCTGCGCGCCCAGGCCGAGCGGCGCGGGGCGGAACCATTCCTGATCTGGGAGCCGTTCACCGGAGAGGGGCGTATCTGGTCCTACGCCGAATTCTATGCCGAGGTCCGCGATGTCGCGGCGGGGCTGCGCGCGCGCGGAATCGGCAAGGGCGATTTCCTGCTGCTCCACGCCAATAATTGCCCGGAATTCCTGCTGACTTGGTATGCCTGCGCGCTGATCGGCGCGGTGGTCGTCACCACCAACCCGCGCGCCGGGCTGGGCGAGATGGTCTATTTCATCGAGCATTCGGGCGTGAAGGCGGCGGTGGTCGAAAGCGGCTATCTGGACCTGATTGCCGAGACCGGCGCGAAGTTTGACTGGGTGGCCGCCATCGCAACGCCGGAAGACGGCGATGCGCCGCTGCCGGCTGGCGTGCTGCCGTTCGGCGCGATTGTGGGCGACGGCGCATCGCAGGTGTTCGATCCGCTCGATCCGATGACCCGGATCTCGGTGCAATATACCTCGGGCACTACCTCTCGGCCCAAGGGCGTGGTCTGGACCCATGCCAACGTGCTGTGGGGCGCACAGGTGGGCGCGGCCCACAACCAGCTGCGCACCGACGATTGCGCGCTGGTGTTTACCCCGCTGTGCCATACCAACGCGATGAGCTGGGGCCACTTCCCGGTGATGTGGTCAGGCAGCCGGATGGTGTTGCAGCCGAAATTTTCCGCCAGCCGGTTCTGGCCGGTTTCGGTCAAGCACGGCTGCACCTGGGGCAATGTCATTCCCTTCGCGCTGCAGGCCGCGATTGCGCAGGGCATTCCCGATCAGCACAGCTTTCGTCACTGGGTGGTCGGCGCGGCCAACATCGGCGATCTGGAACCGCTGCTGCGCCTGACCATCGTCGGTGCCTGGGGCATGACCGAGACGGTCACCCACGGCACCTTCACGCCGCCCCAACTACCCGCCGCGCCGCGCTCGATGGGGCTGCCCGCCCCGGAATACGAGATCAAGGTGGTCGACGATGCGGGGGCGCCGGTTGCCAAGGGCGAGACGGGCAACCTCAAGATCCGGAGCAAGCGCGGGCGCGCGCTGTTCCTTGAATATCTCAACAACCCCGAGGCTACCGCCGCCAGCTTCGATGCCGATGGCTGGTTCGATACCGGCGACCGCGTGTGGCAGGCCGAGGAGGGCCACCTGCGCTTTGCCGACCGGGCCAAGGACATGCTCAAGGTTGGCGCGGAAAACGTCGCGGCGAGCGAGATCGAGGCGGTGATCGCCACTGTTCCCGGTGTGCAGGAAGTCGCCATCGTCGGGCGTCCGCACCCGATGCTGGATGAAGTGCCCGTGGCCTTCATCATTTCCCCTCAGCCGGGCGACGCGCTGCGCGAGGCCGTGCTGGAGGCATGCCGCCACGAACTGGCCAGCTTCAAAGTGCCGGTCGACGTGCGGTTCATGGACGAATTTCCGCGCTCGGAACTCAACAAGGTCGCCAAGAAGGAACTGCGCGATCTTGCCAAGACCAGCTGATCCAGGATCGTTATCGAGGAGATGAACCGATGACCAAGACCCTATCCCAGCATCCCGTAGGGGTGCATCACATCGCCTTCATGGCCGGGGACATGAAGAAGCAGCTGGAATTCTTCACGCAAGTGCTCGGCTTCCCGCTGGTCGCGATTTTCGAAATGCACGGCGTCGAAGGGGCATCGCATGCCTTCCTGAAGATGGCGGATGACAGCCTGTTCAGTCTGGTGCACGTGCCGGGCGGGGAAAAGATCCCCAGCACGATCGGGGTGACCCATGCCGGCCGGGGAGAAATCCCCTGCGCGCCGGGCGTGATGCAGCACATCGCCTTCCGCGTGCCTGATGAAGCCGCGCTCTATGCCATGCGCGACCGCGTGCGCAGCCACGGCGTGCCGATCGTCGGTCCGATCGATCACGGCTTTTGCAAGTCGCTCTATTTCGCGGGTCCGGAGAACATGACGCTGGAAATCGCGCTGCAGTATCGCATGCTCGATGCGGCGACCTGGGTCGATCCGGCGATTCTGGCCAGCCACGGCGTGACGCCCGACGAAATGCAGGCGATGATCAATCCGCCGCCCTATACCGGGCCCGAAAAGCTGCCCCAGCCGGCCTTTGACCCGGCCAAGCCGCATCTCGACTATCCCAAGGAGGTCTATGAAAAGATGCTGGTGACGCCCGACAGCGTTTACGAAGGTCTGCCGCCTTACGAGCCGCCGGCGCGCAGCGCCTGATTTTTTTTGGGTCGGGGCGCGCGCGCCGCCCCTTTCCCTGCGTCCCCGAGTTGTGGCATCGGCCTGTCCTTGTCAGGGAGGATAAGGCCGCATGGGCATGCTCGAAGGTATCAAGGTCGTCGATCTCACCAGCGTGGTCTTCGGACCCTATGCAACGCAGATCCTCGCCGATCTGGGCGCGGACGTGATCAAGGTCGAGGGGCCGGGGATCGGCGATGCCTTCCGCTGGTCGGCGGCGCCTGCCGCCACGCCGGGCATGGCGCCTGGCTTCATGGCGCTCAACCGCGGCAAGCGCTCGATCGCGCTCGATCTCAAGGCCGAGGCCGACAACGCCGTTATGCAGGACCTGCTGCGCGAGGCGGACGTGTTCGTGGTCAACGTTCGGGGCAAGGCGCTCGAACGGCTGGGGCTGGACTATGCCAGCGTCAAGGCGCTGCGGCCCGATATCATCTATGTCCACTGCGTCGGGTTCGGGCAGGACGGCCCCTATGCCGATCTTCAGGCCTATGACGACGTTATCCAGACCGCCAGCGGCACGGCCACGCTGCTGCCGCGCGTCGATGGCAATCCCCGCCCGCGCTATCTGCCTTCGCTGATCGCCGACAAGGTGGCGGGGCTGCACGCGGCCTATGGCGCGATGGGGGCGCTGTTCCACCGCCAGCGCACGGGCGAGGGGCAACTGGTCGAAGTGCCGATGTTCGAGGTGTTCGCCAGCTTCATGATGCTGGAGCATCTGGGCGGGCAGACCTTCGATCCGCCCAACGCGCCGGTCGGCTATGCCCGGCAGGTCGATCCCTATCGCCAACCGTTTCCGGCCAGCGACGGGGCGGTCAGCATCGTGATGTATACCCACGATGCCTGGGACCGGGTTTTCACCGTGCTGGAAGACCCCGAGTTCATCAAGCAGGAACGCTTTAACGTGCCAGGCGGACGCGCCGCGCACCAGGATGAGCTCTATCAGCACATCGCCGAACTGACGCCCAACTTCACCGTCGCGGAACTGGTCAGCCGCTGCCACGCCGTGCAACTGCCCGCACAGGCCGTGCGCGACCTGGGCGAGGTGATCCATGACGAGCACCTCAATGCCGTGGGCTTCTTCCGCCGGCGCGAGCATCCCAGCGAAGGCGCCTATTTCGAACAGGCGCAGCCCGTGCGCTTTTCCGCCGGAATCCCGGCGCAGGTGGCCATGCCGCCGCGGCTGGACGAGCAGGGCGCGGAAATCCGAGGGCAGCTGAAGAAGGGTTAAAGCCCCTTCAGTGCCTCGAACACCAGCGGTGCGTGCTCCGGGCGGCAGACCAGCAGGTCCGGCATATAGGTGTCGCGCTGGTTGTAGATCAGCGGGCTGCCATCGATCCGGCTGACGTGGAGGCCATGCGCCAGCGCCACGGCGGCTGGCGCGCAGCTGTCCCACTCGTATTGTCCGCCGGTGTGGAGGTAGATGTCGGCCTGCCCAAGCACCACGGCCATGGCCTTGGCCCCGGCGCTGCCCATCGGGATGATCTCGGCATCGAGCGCGGCTGCGACGCCCATCGCCTCTGCGGCAGGGCGGGTGCGGCTGACGACCATGCGCAGGCGCTCGGGCGCCGGGGGTACGACGACCGGGCGGTCGCTGCGCAGCACTGCATCCGCACCGGGCAGGGCCACCGCGCCAAGCACCGGCTTGCCATCGACCGCGAGTGCAACGTGGACCGCCCAGTCGACGCGCTCCTCGCCATATTCGCGGGTGCCGTCGACTGGGTCGACGATCCAAACCCGGCTTTGGCTCAGGCGTTCGGCGCTGTCCTTTTCCTCTTCGGACAGCAGGCCGTCGTCGGTGCGCGCCTCGCGCAGGGCCTCGACCAGAAAGCGGTTGGCAACCGCATCGCCGGCATTGCCCAGCGCCTTGCCCGAAAACACGCCCGATCCGCGCACTTCGAGCAACAGTCGCCCGGCCACTTCGGCCAGATGGGCGGCAAGTTCGGCATCGGTCATTCGGCAGGCCTCAGATTTCGGCGGCAGGATCGGCGGGCAAGCGATCTACGCCCCATTTTACCGAGCTCCAAACGCGTTCGTGGAAATAGTACAGCAGCACCTTAGTGATCACCTCGGTCGAGGCAATCGCCCCGGCCGCCTTGGGGCTGCCGGTAAAGAACCAGCTGAGCATGAACGTGTCGATGCTGCCCAGAATGCGCCAGGAAACGCCTTTGACGAAGGATCGGCTATGCGTTTCGTGGCCATTGAACAGCAGCATGGCTCAGGCATCCCCCAACAGATGGTCGACAATCAGATCGGCCGCCTGTTCGGGGGTGATCTGGGTTGTATCGATCCTGATCTCGGGCGAAATCGGCGCTTCGTAAGGGCTGTCGATTCCGGTGAAGTTCTTAAGTTCGCCCGAACGTGCTTTCTTGTATAGCCCCTTCACATCGCGCGCTTCGGCATCGGCCAGCGGGGTGTCGATGTGCACCTCGATGAACTCGCCCTCGGGCAGCATCGCGCGGACCATTTCACGCTCGGCCCGGAACGGCGAGATGAAGGCGGTGAGCACGATCAGGCCGGCGTCGGCCATCAGCTTGGCCACTTCGCCCACGCGGCGGATGTTCTCGATCCGGTCGGCCTCGGTAAAGCCAAGGTCGCGGTTGAGGCCGTGGCGCACGTTGTCGCCATCGAGCAGGAAAGTGTGCCGGTTCATCCGGTGCAGCTTCTTTTCGACCAGGTTGGCGATGGTCGACTTGCCCGCGCCCGACAGTCCGGTGAACCACAGCACGGCGGGCTTCTGGTTCTTCAGATAAGCATGCTGTTCGCGGGTGATGTCGACCGCCTGCCAGTGCACGTTCTGCGAGCGGCGCAGGCTGAAATGCAGTATCCCGGCGCCCACCGTGCGGTTGGTCAGCTTGTCGATCAGGATGAACCCGCCCAGCGTGCGGCTCTGCTCGTAGGGTTCGAACACCAGCGGCTTGTCGGTGGCAATCTCGACCACGCCGATCGCGTTGAGATCAAGCGTCTTGGCGGCGAGATGTTCCAGCGTGTTGACGTTGATCGTGTACTTGGGCGCCTGCACCGTCACCGAAACGGTCTGGGTGCCAAGCTTGAGCCAATAGGCGCGGCCAACGTGGAGCGCTTCGTCGTCCATCCACACCAGCGTCGCCTCGAACTGGTCGGCGGCCTGCGGCGGGGCATCGGCGGCGGCGATCACATCGCCGCGCGAACAGTCGATCTCGTCGGCCAAGGTCAGCGTAACCGACTGGCCGGCAACGGCCTCGTCCAGATCGCCCTCCAGCGTGACGATCCGTGCCACAGTGCTGGTCTTGCCCGAAGGCAGCACGCGGATCGCATCCCCGGGTTTGACGCTGCCGGTCGCGATCAGGCCCGCGAAGCCCCGGAAATCGAGATTGGGGCGGTTGACCCACTGCACCGCCATGCGGAAGGGCTTGGCCTGATCGGTGGTGGTATCGACCTCGACCGTCTCGAGCTGCTCGACCAGCGTCGTGCCCGCATACCACGGCGTGTTGGTGGACAGGGCGGTGATGTTGTCACCCTTGAAGCCCGAGATCGGGATCGCGGTGAAGCTTTCGATGCCGATCGAGGCTGCGAATTCGCCGTAATCGGCCACGATCTTGTCGAACACCTCCTGGCTGTAATCCACCAGGTCCATCTTGTTCACGGCCAGCACCAGATGGCGGATGCCGATCAGGTGGCACAGGTACGAATGGCGGCGGGTCTGCGGCAGCACGCCCTTGCGCGCGTCGATCAGGATCACGGCGAGATCGGCGGTCGAAGCGCCGGTCACCATGTTGCGGGTGTACTGTTCGTGGCCGGGGCAGTCCGCGACGATGAACTTGCGCTTTTCGGTGCTGAAGAAGCGATAGGCGACGTCGATGGTGATGCCCTGTTCACGCTCGGCGGCAAGCCCATCGACCAACAGAGCGAAGTCGATCTCCTGGCCCTGGGTGCCAACTTTCTTGCTGTCATTCTCCAGCGCGGCGAGCTGGTCCTCGAAGATCATCTTCGAATCGTAAAGCAGCCGCCCGATCAGGGTCGACTTGCCATCGTCCACGCTGCCGCAGGTGATGAAGCGCAGCATGGTCTTGTGCTGGTGCTGGTCGAGGTAGGCCTCGATATCCTCGGCGATCAGGGCTTCGGTCTGGTAGACCGGCGCGGTTGCGGTCATATCGGTCATCAGAAATACCCCTGCTGCTTCTTCACTTCCATGCCCGCGCCGCCAGCGTCCTTGTCGATCACGCGGCCCTGGCGTTCGCTGGTGGTGGTAAGCAGGGTTTCCTGGATCACTTCGGGCAAGGTCTTTGCCGTGCTCTCCACCGCGCCGGTCAGCGGGAAGCAGCCAAGGGTGCGGAAGCGGATCGAGCGGTTGACGATTTCGGGGCGGTGACCCAACACCTTTTCCAGGCGTTCGATATCGTCGGCCATGAACAGGCCGCCCTCCCATTCGAAGGTCGGACGCTCTTGTGCGAAATAGAGCGGCACGATCGGCACGTCGTTGAGCTGGATGTACTGCCAGATATCCAGTTCGGTCCAGTTCGAGATCGGGAACACGCGGATGCTCTCGCCCTTGTTCTTGCGGGCGTTGTAGAGGTTCCACAGTTCCGGGCGCTGGTTCTTGGGGTCCCAGCCGTGGCTGGCGGTGCGGAACGAGAATATCCGCTCCTTGGCGCGGCTCTTTTCCTCGTCCCGGCGCGCGCCGCCGAAGGCCGCATCGAAGCCCCACTTGTCGAGCGCCTGCTTCAGCCCCTCGGTCTTCCACATATCGGTGTGCAGCGCGCCGTGATCGAACGGGTTGATCCCCCGCTCCGCCGCTTCCGGGTTCTGATAGACCAGCAGCTCCATGCCGCTTTCCTCGGCCATGCGGTCGCGCAGGGCGTACATATCCTTGAATTTCCACGTGGTATCGACGTGGAGCAGGGGGAAGGGCGGCGGCGCGGGATAGAACGCCTTGCGCGCCAGGTGCAGCATCACCGCAGAGTCCTTGCCGACCGAATAGAGCATGACCGGACGTTCCGCCTCGGCCACCACTTCGCGCATGATGTGGATCGCCTCGGCCTCAAGCCGCTGGAGGTGGGTAAGGGTCTTGCCGGTCATGCCTGTCCTTCGCGTGGCAACCTGTGAATGCCTGCGCAGATAGGTGGGGTGACAAAGCCTCGCACCTCCCATATGGGAGGTAGCCATGTTGACCAGCGCCGACGAGACCGATCTGCTGATCCCGCTGCTTGGCGGCGGAGCCGATGGCGCGCGCTTTGCCTCGTTCCTTGACCGGCTAATCCGCCGCACGCAGGCCGATACGGCCGCGCTAGTGCTCGAAGGCGCGGTGTTTGAGCGAGGCGAGGGGCTGGGCACCCTGGTTCAGTGCATTCGCGCTGCCGGCTTGCGGCGCGGGCGCGTCTATGCGCTGGCGGAATTGACCGATGAAGACGGCTGTGCAGACGATGCCCGCGTCCTGCGCTTGCCGGGGGATGACCCGGCCTGGCTGGCAATCACGCGCGCCGATGGCTGCCGCGCGGCGGACAGCGCGCTGCTTTCCGCGCTGGCGCCCTATGTCGGCATGGCGCTGCGCCAGTTCCGCGCCGAGCAGCGCCATGCTGCACAGGCCGCCGCCAGCGCCGCAGCGTTTGAACGGGCGGGGGCGGGCTGGTTGCTGCTCGATGCCGAAGGGCGCGTGGTCGAGGTGGGGCCGGGTCTGGCCGAACGCTTCGAAGCGGCGGGCCTCAGGCTGCGCGTGGGCGAGCGGCTGGGCGGTTTTGTCCCCGGCGATGCGCCGCGCGCCGCCGTGCTCAGCGTTGCGCCCCGGATCGAAGCGGTGCTGATGCCCAGCGACCTGCCCGGCGCAGCGACGATGGCGCTATGCCGCTTTGCCGCCGCCGGGGAACAGCCGTCTGCACCGCTGTTCGCCGCGCTTACCGGCCTTCCGCCGCGCGAAGCCGAGTTCGCCGTCGCCTTGGCGCGCGGTGCCTCGATTGCCGAAGCAGGAGAGGCGCTGGGCCTTACCCTTGAAACCGCGCGCAATTACTCGAAGCAAGCCTATGCCAAGCTCGGCCTGCGTGGGCAGGCCGAGCTGGTGCGCCGCTTCTGGGAAAGCGGGGCCAGTCTCGCCTAAGCGTTCCTTGCCATCAGCCCGCCGTCCACCGGGATCGTCACGCCAGTCAGGAACGAAGCTGCGGGAAGGCACAGGCTCAGCGTCATGTGCGCCACTTCCTCCGGCAGGCCATAGCGGCGCAGCGCGGTGCGGCGGTGGGCATAGGTTTCCTTGTCGCCTTCGGGCACGTTGGCGGTCATGCCGGTGCGGATCGGGCCCGGGCAGATGCAGTTGACCGTGATCCCCTCGCGCCCCAGTTCCACCGCCAGCGCGCGGGTCAGGCCGGTGACGCCCGCCTTGGCCGCGGCATAGGGGCTGTCGCGCGAGGTGGCACCGAGCGCTTCGGTCGAGGCGATGTTGACGATGCGCGGCGCGGCTGATTTGCGCAGGTGCGGCAGGGCGGCGCGGATGATGCGCTGGTGCGCGGTCAGCAGGATCGTGACCGCGCGGTTCCAGATCCCTTCATAGGCATCGTCATCGTCGATCGGGCAGAACGCCGAAATCCCCGCGTTGTTGACCACCGAATCGAGGCTGCCGAAATGCACCGCGACATCGTTCACCACGGCCTTGATCGCGTCCGCATCGCTGACGTCGAGCGGCCAGGCCTGAGCTGACAGGCCCCGCGCGCGCAGCTCTGCCGCGATATCCTCGATCGGGGTGCCGGGCAGGTCGGTGACGGCGACGTTCGCGCCTTCGGCCGCGAAAACCTGCGCCGTGGCGCGGCCCATGCCGCTGCCCGCGCCCGTGACCAGAACCGTCAGCCCCTTCATCGACCGGATAAGCTGCACTTCAGACATTATCCCTCCATTGGTGTTTGGCGCGAGAGTGCAGGCGCGCGGCGGGCTTGTCTAGCTGGGGCGGGATATGGCACGGCAAGGCATGACCACGTTCCGCCCCCGCCGCTCCGCGCTCTACCTGCCCGCATCCAACGCCAAGGCGCTGGCCAAGGCCCGCACCCTGCCTGCCGACGTGGTGATCCTCGACCTTGAAGATGCCGTCGCGCCGGAGTTCAAGGCGGAAGCCCGCGCCGCCGCCGTCGCCGCCGTGGCCGAGGGCGGATTTGGCACCCGCGAACTGGTGGTGCGCGCCAATGGTCTGACCACCGAATGGGGGCGGGATGATCTGGCCGCGATCAGCGCCGCCGGTCCTGATGCCGTGCTGGTCCCCAAGGTCAGCAGTCCGGCGGAAGTGCGCGCCTATGATGCGCTGCTTGCCAACGCGCCGGAACGCATGAAGCTGTGGGTAATGATCGAGACCTGCGCCTGCGTGCCGCAGCTTGATGCCATTGCCGCCTGCGCCGCCGATACGCGACTTGCGGGCTTCGTGATGGGCACCAACGATCTCGCCAAGGCAATGCGCGCCCAGCTGCGCCCCGGCCGCGCGCCGTTCCTGCCGGTGTTGACGCTGGCGGTGGCCGCGGCGCGGGCGCACGGCCTGATCGTGCTCGACGGGGTGTGCAACGAATTCCGCGATATGGACGTGTTCCGCGCCGAGGCCGATCAGGGCCTCGAATGGGGCTTTGACGGCAAGACCCTGATCCACCCTGACCAGATCGACGTCTGCAACGCGGTGTTTACGCCAAGCGAAGCCGAAGTCTCATGGGCGCGCGCCGTGGCAGAGGCGTTCGAACTGCCGGAAAACGCCGGCAAGGGCGCAATCAAGGTTGCGGGCAAGATGGTAGAACTGCTCCACCTTGATCAGGCGCACCGCGTGCTGGCGTTGGTCGCGGCGGTTTCCTGACGCGGGCTTGGCCGCGCGGCCAATTGCCTAGCCGCGCAGTTTCTTGATCGTGGCCGAAAAGGTCAGCACCGGCTCGTCGCCGTCGCTGATCGTGCCGCGCACGAAGATCAGGCTGCCGCCCTTGCGCGTGACTTCGCCCTTCGCGGTCAGCAGTGCGCCCGCGCGGCCCGGGCCAACGAATTCGCTCGACATGGTGACGGTCACGCCGCCCACCGGGCCGCCGTTTTCCGCGATCATGAACAGCGCATAGTCCGCAAAGGTCAGCAGCGCGCCGCCATGGCAGTTGCCCCAGCCGTTGAGGTTTTTGGGCTGGACCCGGAAGCCCGCGACAGCCTTGCCGTCTTCCCATCGGACATAGAACGGTCCGGCATGATCCTCGAATGGCTCTTCGCTGGCCCACTTGTGCCAGCCGGCCCATTCGCCGTCCTCGATCAGGATCAGCTTGGAAGTGTTCACGCCTTCCGGGGCAGTGGATTGGGTTTCTGGCATTGGGGCATCCTCACGACCGAATCGCGGAACGGGTCCCTAGCCGCGCTGGCGCAGGCTTGTCATCACTGATCGTCGAAGCCGAACGGCGCGGCATCGCGCCGCCAGTCGTCTGACAGGATATCGCGGCCAACCGGCGGGGCGGCGCGCGCGGTGCAGGCCGGGCGGTTGCACAGCCGGCAGGTAACCCCGATCGGGGTCGCTTCGGGCAGGCCTTTTTGGGCATAGATCAGCTTGGGCGCGTGTTCTGCCGCACAGGCGAGCGCGATGGCGCGCAGCACCGGCTGTTCGCCAAACTTGCCGCCGCCCGCGCGCACCGTCCGCGCGATCGAGAAGAAGTGCTGGCCGTCCGGCAGTTCGAGCAACTGGGTGACGATTTCGCCGGGCGTGCGGAATACTGAATGGACGCTCCACAAGGGGCAGCCGCCGCCGTGTCCGGCAAAGGGGAAGCCTGCCCCGTCAAGCCGTTTGGAAACATTGCCGGCCATGTCGACGCGGATGAAGAAGAACGGCACCCGCAGCATCCCCGGCTTGTTCAGCGTGGTGAGCCGGTGGGCGACCTGTTCGAAACTGGTGCCGAAGGCGCGGCTAAGCGCCTCGATGTCATAGGAACGCGCCTCGACCGCGCGGGCAAAGCGGTCATAGGGCATCAGGATCGCGGCGGCGCCATAGCTGGCGAGCGCGCGGCGGACGAGGGCTGCGGCAGTGGGGCTGGCGAAGTCTTCGGCGCGGATCACCTGCGCGATCTCGCCGCGCAGCGCGGTATAGGCGATGTGGGTGGCAACCTGGAACGCGCGGCTGGCGCCGTCGAGCGTATCGTCGATCAGCAGCTGTTCGTTGTGCCGGTCATAGCGGCGCAGCGCGTCCATCATCACGTCGGACGGCAGATAGCGCACCCGCACGCCGGTGGTCGCGCGCAGCCATTCCGCCGCGCTGCCCTTGCGCGCGATTTCGGCGGCGACTTCCTCGGCGCGGGTGTCGATCGCGTGAAAATAGTTGCGCTCCCGCGCGACGAACCGCCGCGCCTCGGCCACGGGGTCGTTCTCGTCCGGGCTGTCGCGGCGTTCGGCGAGCAGGCGGTGCTCGCGGCTATAGGCGGAATAGAGCCGCAGCAGCGCCTCGCTCACGCCGGGGAAGCTGGTGGCAAGGTCGGCCACTTCCAACGCGGGCAGGTCGATATCGGCAAAGATCGGATCGCGCAGCACGTCGCCGATGCGGCGGGCGTAATCCTCGCTGTCTTCCCCGGCAAAGTCGGTGAGGTCGAACTTGTAGCTTTTGGCGAGGCGCAGCAGCAGGTCCGCCGTCAGCGGGCGCTGGTTGCGTTCGAGCAGGGCGACATAGCTGGGCGAAATGGCAAGGTCGGCCGCCATCGCCTGCTGGGTCAGGCCCAGTTCGCGGCGCAGGCGTTTCAGGCGCGGACCAAGGTAAAGCGGGCGGGATTCGGCCATGCGGCGTATTTTGTCATACCTGCACAACTTTACAAGGAAAATATGTAAAGCATTACAAACCGACTCCGCAGGCGCTTTCCGCAGTCCGGCTTCCGCGTCATTTGCATGCCCATGGATTGCCCGCCTCCCCGGGCTTGCGAATGAGGATACGTGCCATGACCTACCAGACGACCATCGCCGAAGCCGGACAGGAAATCGGCCGCTTCGAGAAGACCTGGAACGGGATCGAAGCCGAATCCGTGGCCCGCATGCGCCTGCAGAACCGCTTCAAGACCGGCCTCGACATTGCGCGCTACACCGCGAAGATCATGCGCGAAGACATGGCCGCCTATGACCAGGATCCGGCCAACTACACCCAGTCGCTGGGTTGTTGGCACGGTTTCATCGGTCAGCAGAAGATGATTTCCATCAAGAAGCACTTCGGCACCACCAAGGGCCGCTACCTCTACCTCTCGGGCTGGATGGTCGCCGCGCTGCGCAGCGAATTCGGCCCGCTGCCCGACCAGTCGATGCACGAGAAGACCACCGTGCCGATGCTGATCGAGGAACTCTACACCTTCCTGCGCCAAGCCGACGCCCGTGAACTGGGCATGCTGTTCCGCGATCTGGATGCTGCCCGCGCCGCAGGCGACGAGGTCAAGGCCAAGCAGGTTCAGGCCGCGATCGACGGTCACCAGACCCACATCGTGCCGATCATCGCCGACATCGACGCCGGGTTCGGCAATGCGGAAGCCACCTATCTGCTCTCGAAGAAGATGATCGAAGCGGGCGCCTGCTGCATCCAGATCGAAAACCAGGTTTCCGACGAAAAGCAGTGCGGCCACCAGGATGGCAAGGTTACCGTCCCGCACGAGGACTTCCTCGCGAAGATCCGCGCCGTTCGCTATGCCTTCATGGAACTGGGCGTTGAAGACGGCGTGATCGTTGCCCGTACCGACTCGCTCGGCGCTGGCCTGACCAAGCAGATCGCCTTCACCCGCGAAGCCGGTGACATCGGCGACCAGTACAACAGCTTCCTCGACTGCGACGAAGTCGATCCGGCCAACGTCGGCCACGGCGATGTCCTGATCAGCCGCGACGGCAAGCTGCTGCGTCCCAAGCGCCTGCCCAGCAACCTTTACCAGTTCCGCGCCGGAACGGGCGAAGACCGCTGCGTGCTCGATTGCATCACCAGCCTTCAGAACGGTGCGGACCTGCTGTGGATCGAAACCGAAAAGCCGCACATCGGCCAGATCGGCGGCATGGTTGACCGGATCCGCGAAGTGATCCCCAACGCCAAGCTGGTCTACAACAACTCGCCCAGCTTCAACTGGACGCTGAACTTCCGCCAGCAGGTGTTCGACGCCTGGACCGCCGAGGGCAAGGACGTCTCCGCCTATGACCGCGCCAAGCTGATGAGCGTGGACTATGACGGCAGCGAACTGTCGAACGAAGCCGACGAACGCATCCGCACCTTCCAACGTGATGCCGCCGCCCAGGCCGGTATCTTCCACCACCTGATCACCCTGCCGACCTATCACACGGCGGCGCTCAGCACCGACAACCTCGCCAAGGAATACTTCGGCGATCAGGGCATGCTGGGCTACGTCAAGGGCGTGCAGCGTCAGGAAATCCGCCAGGGCATTGCCTGCGTGAAGCACCAGAACATGAGCGGCTCCGACATCGGTGACGATCACAAGGAATACTTCGCCGGTGAAGCTGCCCTCAAGGCTGGCGGCGCGGCCAACACGATGAACCAGTTCGCGGCGTAAAACCCGCTCACGACTTCCTGGGGAGGAAGTTTGGCCCGTCACGCGCCCCTTTCGCGTGGCGGGCCATTTCGTTTTGCCGCGAAGCGGGCTAGGGGCGGGCGGTAATGCTGCGCCTCAACGAACTCAAACTCCCGCTCGATCACACGGCGGAAGACCTGCCCGCCGCGATCTGCCGGCGGCTGGACATCCGCGCCGACGAGCTGGAACGCTTCACCGTGGTCAAGCGCGGCAACGATGCGCGCAAGAAGTCCGCGATCCAGCTGGTCTATGCGCTCGACGTGGTCGTGAAGGACGAGGCCGCCGTGCTGGCCCGCCACAGCGCCGATCACAACGTGCGCCCGTCGCCCGATACCACCTACAAGTTCCCGGTCATGGCCCCCGAGGGCTGGAACGGTCCGCGCCCGGTGGTGATCGGGGCCGGACCGTGCGGCCTGCTGGCCGCGCTGGTGCTGGCGCAGATGGGGTTCCGTCCCATCATCATCGAACGCGGCAAGGCCGTGCGCGAACGCACCAAGGACACCTGGGGGCTGTGGCGCCGCTCGGTGCTGACGCCGGAAAGCAACGTCCAGTTCGGCGAGGGCGGGGCAGGCACCTTTTCCGACGGCAAGCTCTATTCGCGGATCAAGGATCCTCGTCACCTCGGCCGCAAGGTGCTGGTCGAATTCGTCAAGGCCGGTGCGCCGGACGACATCCTGACCGAAGCGCACCCGCATATCGGCACCTTCCGCCTCGTCACCATGGTAATGTCGATCCGCGAAACGATCGAAAGCCTGGGCGGCGAATACCGTTTCGGCACGCGGGTCGACGATTTCGAGATCGGCGAGGATGACGACGGCAATCGCCAGCTCAAGGGCCTGCACCTTTCGACAGGCGAATACCTGCCATGCAGTCATGTCATCATGGCGGTCGGCCATTCGGCGCGTGATACCTTCTACAAGCTCCACGATCGCGGCGTTTACGTTGAGGCCAAGCCCTTTGCGATTGGCGTCAGGATCGAGCATCCGCAAAGCTGGATCGACAAGGCCCGCTATGGCCCGGCGGCCGGCAACAAGATCCTTGGCGCGGCGGCCTATTCGATTGCGCACAAGGCCTCGAACGGGCGCTCGGTCTATTCGTTCTGCATGTGTCCGGGCGGGCGCGTGGTGGCTGCCACCAGCGAGGAAGGCCGCGTCGTTACCAACGGGATGAGCCAGTATTCGCGCGCCGAATTCAACGCCAATTCGGGGCTGGTGGTCGACATCACCCCCGAACGCGATTTTCCGGGCCACCCGCTGGCGGGGGTGGAATTGCAGCGCCGCCTTGAATCGCTGGCCTATGTCGCGGGCGGATCGAACTATCAGGCACCGGGGCAGAAGGTGGGCGACTTCCTGAAGGGCGAGCCTTCCAGCGAATTCGGCGTCGTCACCCCGTCGTATAAGCCGGGCGTCAAGCTGACTGACCTGTCTGAGTGTCTGCCCGATTTCGTGATCGAGGCCATCCGCGAGGCGCTGCCCGTGTTCGGGCGGCAGGTGCCGGGCTATGACCATCCCGACGTGGTGATGACCGGAGTGGAGACCCGCACCTCCTCGCCCATTCGCATCACGCGCGGCAAGGATTGCCAGAGCCTCAACACCCGCGGGCTTTACCCGGCGGGCGAGGGCGCGGGCTATGCGGGCGGCATCCTGTCCGCCGCGGTCGACGGGATCAAGGTGGCCGAGGCGCTGGCGCTCGAACTGGTCCCGGCGTGAGCGAAGCGTTCGACGCGATTATCCTTGGCGTAGGCGCGGCGGGGCTGATGTGCGCTGCCGTGGCGGGGCAGCGGGGCAGGCGCGTGGCGCTGCTTGACCATGCCGAGGCGCCGGGCAAGAAGATCCTGATCTCGGGCGGCGGGCGGTGCAATTTCACCAACCTGCACACCGCGCCCGACCGCTACCTCTCGGCCAACCCGCATTTCGCCAAGTCGGCGCTCAGCCGCTACACGCCAGCCGATTTCCTCGAACTCGTCGAAAGCCATGGCGTCGCCTGGCACGAAAAAACGCTGGGCCAGCTGTTCTGCGATGGTTCCGCGCGCCAGATCGTCGACCTGCTGCTGGCCGAATGCGCCAAGGGCGCGGTGGACCTGCGCTGCGGGGAAGAGGTGCGCGAAGTGGCCCATGCGGACGGCCTTTACCGCGTAACCCACGGCGCGCGGACCCTGGCTGCCCGGGCGCTGGTCATCGCCACCGGCGGGCCGTCGATCCCCAAGATGGGCGCGAGCGGTTTTGCCTATGACCTCGCCCGCCAGTTCGGCCTCAAGGTGGTGGAACCGCGCCCCGCGCTGGTGCCGCTGACGCTGGGCGGCGAGGACGTGCTGTTCCGCGAGCTTTCGGGCGTTTCGGCCGATGTGGTCGCCCGCTGCAACAAGGCCGCCTTCCGCGAGGCGGCGCTGTTCACCCACAAGGGGCTGTCCGGCCCGGCGATCCTGCAAGTCTCGTCCTACTGGAAGCGCGGGGACAGCGTGGGGATCGACTTTCTGCCAGACCGGAGCGAGGGCTGGCTGATCGAGACCAAGCGTGCGCAGCCCCGCGCCCGGCTGAAGAAGGTGCTGGGCGAGGCACTGTCCGAACGGCTGGCCGCGCGGCTGTGCGATCTCGTCGGGATCGACGGGGAACTGGGCCAGCTGACCGACAAGGCGCTGCGCGCCGCCGAGGCGCGGCTGGGCGATTGGCGGTTCATGCCCAACGGCTCGGAAGGCTACGCCAAGGCCGAAGTGACCGCCGGCGGGATCAGCACGGCGGAGCTTTCCAGCCAGACGATGCAGGCCCGCAAGGTGCCGGGGCTCTATGCCATCGGCGAGGCGGTGGACGTGACCGGGTGGCTCGGCGGCTACAATTTCCAGTGGGCCTGGGCCAGCGCACAGGCCGCCGGGCAGGCGCTTTGATTTGCGACTCTATCGCAGACGCAGCATTGCCCATTGCCAATTTTAATTGAGCGGTTAAACGAGTCGCCAAAGGGATTCCACGGAGGGGATATATGGCGCTGAAGACTCGCATTACCGAGCTGCTCGAAATCGAACACCCGATCGTCCAGGGTGGGATGCAGTGGGTTGGCACCGCTGAAATGGCCTCGGCCGTTTCGAATGCGGGCGGCCTTGGCATCATCACCGGCCTGACCCAGCCCAGTGCCGAGGCGCTGGCCGCCGAAATCGAACGCTGCCGCTCCATGACCGACAAGCCGTTCGGCGTGAACATGACCGTGTTCCCCGCGATCAATCCGCCCGACTACAAGGCCTATACCCAGGTCATCATCGATGCCGGGATCAAGGTGGTCGAAACCGCCGGCACGCCTGCCGTGCGCGAACTGTGGGAAATGATGAAGCCGAACGGCATCAAGATCCTGCACAAGTGCACTGCCGTTCGCCACGCCGTCTCGGCTGAAAAGGCCGGTGTCGACGTGATCAGCATCGACGGCTTCGAATGCGCCGGTCACCCTGGCGAAGACGATATTCCGGGCCTGATCCTGATCCCGGCGGCGGCCGACAAGGTGAAGATCCCGCTGCTCGCCTCGGGCGGGTTCGGTGATGGGCGCGGCCTCGCGGCTGCCCTTGCGCTGGGCGCCGAGGGCATCAACATGGGCACCCGGTTCTGCGCCACGGTCGAAGCGCCGATCCACCAGAACTTCAAGCAGGCGATGGTCGATAACGACGAACGTTCGACCGCATTGATCTTCCGCTCCTATCGCAACACCGCGCGCGTGGCGAAGAACTCGATCGCGCAGGCGGTGGTTGCCGCCGAAGCCGAAGGCAAGCCGTTCGAAGCCGTGGCCGATCTGGTCAAGGGCGTGCGCGGCCGTGAAGGGCTGGGCAGCGGCGATACCGAACACGGCATCTGGACGGCAGGCATGATCCAGGGCCTGATCCATGATATTCCTACCTGCCAGGAACTCGTCAGCCGCATCGTGGCTGATGCCGAACAGATCATCCGGGGCCGTCTCGCCAGCAAGCTGGCCTGATCCCCACCAAGAGACAAACGCCAAGAGAGGAGCATTCCAATGGCTGAAGCTTACATCATCGACGCATGCCGCACCCCGCGCGGGATCGGCAAGCCCGGCAAGGGCGCGCTTTCGCACCTTCACCCGCAGCACCTCGCCGCGACCGTGCTCAAGGCGCTGAAGGACCGCAACAACCTCGACACCTCGACGGTCGACGACGTGATCTGGTCGACCTCGACCCAGAAGGGCAAGCAGGGCGGCGACCTTGGCCGCATGGCCGCGCTGGCCGCCGGTTACGACATCGGCGCCTCGGGCATGACGCTTGACCGCTTCTGCGGTGGCGGCATCACCTCCGTCAACCTCGCCACGGCGGCAGTCATGTCGGGCATGGAAGACTGCGTGATCGCAGGCGGCACCGAAATGATGAGCTACACCGCCCAGCTTGGCGCGGAAGAAGCCAATGCCGGGCTGAAGCCGATGGGCATGGGTTCGGGCAACCCCGAACTCGACGCGCTGCACCCGCAGTCGCACCAGGGCGTGTGCGGCGACGCGATCGCCGCGATGGAAGGCATCCCGCGCGAAGCGCTCGACGCGCTGGCGCTGGTTTCGCAGGAACGCGCCGACCGCGCGATCCGCGAAGGCCGCTTCGACAAGTCGCTGGTTACCGTCTACAACCCGGACGGCACCGTGGCGCTGGATCGCGAAGAATTTCCGCGTCCCGAAACCACCGCTGAAGGCCTCGCTTCGCTGAAGGCCAGCTTCGACGGCATCGCCGATTTCGACCTGGGCGGCGGCGTGACCTTCCGCAAGCAGATCCAGCGCCGTTATCCCGACCTCAACTGGAAGGGCGTGCACAACGCCGGCAACAGCTCGGGCGTGGTCGATGGCGCGGGCGCCGTGCTCATCACCTCAAAGGACTATGCCGACAAGCACGGCCTCAAGCCGCGCGGCCGCGTGGTGGCCTATGTCAACTGCGGCGATGACCCGACGCTGATGCTCAACGCCCCGGTTCCGGCGGCGAAGAAGGTGCTCGAAAAGGCCGGGCTCAAGAAGGAAGACATCGACGTCTTCGAAATCAACGAAGCCTTCGCCGTCGTGGCCGAAAAGTTCATCCGCGACCTCGAACTTGACCGCACCAAGGTGAACCCGAACGGCGGCGCGATGGCGCTGGGCCACCCGATCGGCGCGACCGGCTCGATGCTGATCGGCACCGCGCTCGACGAACTCGAACGCATCAATGGCCGCTATGGCCTGATCACGATGTGCGCAGCGGGCGGCATGGCCCCGGCGATCATCATCGAACGTCTCGACTAACAGACGAAGACGCAACTTTGCGTTTTGCGCCCCGGCCGTAGCTGATACGGTCGGGGCGTTTCGTTTTGGAGAGGACCGGAATGACTGCCTTGCTTGACCAGATTGCCGCGATTGTCGGCCCCAAGGGCCTGATAACCGGGGAGGACGTGGCTCTGCGCGCGGCGGACTGGATGGGCCATGCCAAGTGCCAGGCGCTCGCCGTGGTGCGCCCCGCGACCACGCAGGAACTCTCCGAAGTCATGAAGCTTTGCCATGCGGCGGGGCAGGTCGTGATCCCCGTTGGCGGCATGACCGGGCTGGTGCGCGGCACGGAGTCGCAGCCGACCGACATTCAGATCTCGCTCGAACGGATGCGCAAGATCGAGCGGATCGATCCGGTTGGCCGCACCGTAACTGTCGAGGCGGGGATTCCCGTCCAGGCGGTGCAGGAAGCGGCGGCCGAACAGGGCCTCAAGTTTGCGGTCGACTGGGGCGGGCGCGGTTCGGCCAGCATTGGCGGGGGCATGTCGACCAATGCGGGCGGCAATTCGGTCGTGCGCTACGGCATGATGCGCGACAACGTGCTGGGCGTGGAGGCCGTGCTGGCCGACGGCACGATCATTTCGGCGATGAACAGCCTGCTCAAGAACAACGCCGGGTATGACCTCAAGCACCTGTTCATCGGCACCGAGGGGACGCTCGGCATCATCACCCGCGCCGTGCTGAAACTGCACCCCGCGCCGCTGGGTTCGTCAACCGCGTTCCTCGCGCTCGAAAGCTTCGATGCGGTGCAGAAGTTCTTCATGCACATGGGCCGCCGGCTTGGCAGCGGGCTGACCTCGTTCGAGGTGATGTGGGCCAGCTTTTACGAGCCGATCGCGGTCGCCTCGGGCCGCCACAACTCCCCGCTGCCGGGCGGACATCCGTTCTACATCCTCACCGAAATGAGCGGCCTCGATCCCGATCGCGACGCCGAACTATTCGCCGACGTGCTGGGCGAAGCGCTGGAGCAGGGCCTGGTGGTCGACGCGGTGATCGCCGCCAGCAAGGCGCAGGCAGCGCAGATGTGGGCGATCCGCGACGACATCGAGGGGCTCTATCACTACACGCTGCCTTCGGTGACTTTCGACGTCAGCCTGCCGATCACAGAAATGGACGCCTATGTCGGCCGGGTGAAGGAGAAAGTGCTGGCGCAGTGGGGCGAGGATTCCAAGCTTGTGGTGTTTGGCCACATCGGCGACGGCAACCTCCACCTCCTCGTCGGCCCGCGCCCGTTCGACGAGGGCGCCCACCACCGGGTCGAGGAAATCGTCTATGGCGAACTGGTGCCGGTGAAGGGCTCGATTTCGGCCGAACACGGCATCGGCGTTGAAAAGCGCGACTGGCTGCACATCACCCGCTCGCCCGAAGAAATCGCGCTGATGCGCACGCTCAAGGCGGCGATGGACCCCAAGGGCATCCTGAACCCGGGGAAGGTGTTGGCCTAACCGTTCAGCAACACCTCGCGCCCGAC
Source organism: Novosphingobium sp. (assembly GCF_041915465.1). Classification (GTDB taxonomy): domain Bacteria; phylum Pseudomonadota; class Alphaproteobacteria; order Sphingomonadales; family Sphingomonadaceae; genus Novosphingobium. The sequence goes on from NZ_JAYSBK010000010.1 coordinate 32,764, forward strand.
ATCGCGCGCGTTGATCGCACCCGAAAGACCTAAAGCGGTGCGCATGTCCTGCTTCATCAGGCCGAGCATCCGGGTCAGTGCGGCTTCGCCCCCGGCGGCGAGCGCCATTACCCACGGGCGGCCGACCAGTGCGGCCTTGGCGCCCAGCGCCAGCGCGCGGACGAGGTCCTGGCCTGAGCGGATGCCGCCATCGACCAGCAAGGTGGTCTGATCGCCCACCGCATCGGCGATGCGCGGCAGCATCGTCGCGGTCGAGGCCACGCCATCCAATTGCCGTCCGCCGTGGTTGGAGACGATCATCCCGTCAGCCCCGATGGCGACAGACTGCTTCGCATCTTCCACGTCGAGCACGCCTTTGAGCACCAGCTTGCCGGGCCAGATCCCCCGCAGCCATTCGATGTCCTTCCAGGTGACCGAGGCATCGAACTGGGTGCCGGTCCAGTGCAGGTAATCGCGCGGGTTCTTCGATTGCTTCACATAAGGCGCGATATTGCCGAACCCGTGCGGGCCGCCCAGCAGGCCAACGTTCACGGCCCATCCGGGATGCAGCGCATAGTCGAGCGCGCCTGAGCGGAACCGTCCCCACGGCCCCAGGCCGCCCGCCATGCCGTTGCGAATATCGCGGTAGCGCGTGCCGAGCACCGCAAGGTCGATGGTGAAGGCCAGCGTTTCCACCCCGTGGGCGCGGGCGCGTTCAAGAATCTCCTGAACGATCCCGCGGTCCTTCAGCATATAGAGCTGGAACCAGAACGGCCGGTCCGAAACCGTGGCGACTTCCTCCATCGGGCAGATTCCGACAGTGGAGAGGCAAAAGTCGATCCCCGCCGCATCAGCGGCGCGCTTGGCCTGAACCTCGCCGCGCCGCGCGGTCATCCCGCCCATCCCGACCGGGGCCAGCACCAGCGGCATGGCCAGCTTCCGCCCGAACAGCTCGACCGAGCAATCCATCTTCGAGGCGTCGCACAGCACCTTTTGCGTCAGTTGCACCGCTTCCCAGTCGGCGGTGTTGCGGCGCAGGGTGACCTCCGCGCCCGCGCCGCCGTCGATGTAATCGAACAGGAAACGCGGCAGGTTCTTCTCCGCCTCGCGCCGAAAATCGGGGAAGCTGGCGGGCAGGAGGTTGAGCGATTCCCCCATCAGAGCAGCGCTTCGATCAGGCGCGGCCCCTTGGCAGCGAGTGCTTCGGCCAGCGCCTCGCGGAAGGCTTCGGCGGTATCGACCCGCACGGCTGGCACGCCCAGGCCGCGCGACAGTTCGGCCCAGTTAATCTCGGGATTCCTGAGGTCGAGCATCGACAGCGCCTTGGGGCCGGGGTTCTGCACGCCGACGCGGCTGAGTTCGATGTTGAGGATCGCGTAGGAGCCGTTGTTGAGGATGATCGTGGTCACATCCAGCTGCTCGCGCGCCATCGTCCACAGCGCCTGGTTGGTGTACATCCCCGAGCCATCGGCCTGCAGCGCGATCACCTTGCGGTCCGGGCAGGCAACCGCCGCACCCACGGCCAGCGGCAGGCCCTGGCCGATCGCGCCGCCGGTCAGTTGCAGCCAGTCATGCGGCTTGGCCCCGGCGGTCATCACGAACGAAGCCCCGCCTTGCGTCGCGCCCTCATCGGAAACGATGGCGTTTTCGGGCAGCAGTTCGGCGAGGATCGCGCCGAAGTTGGCGGCATCGAGCTTGCCCGGCGCGGCGGGGGGCAGGGCGGCCTGCTGCACCAGCGCGGGCTGCGCCGGGGCATCCAGCGCATCGGCCAGCGCGGTCAGCGCATCCAGCGCATCCTCGCGCAGCGAGGCGAGGCGCACCAGTTGCGCTTCGGGCGGGGAGAGGAAGCTGGGCTTGCCGGGATAGGCGAAGAACGAGACCGGCGGCTCGGTGCCGCAGAACACGATGGTGCGCAGGCCCGCGATATAGGCCTGCGCCATTTCGCCGAAGTAGGGCAGCTTTTCGACCGCGACTCGGCCCGCGCCGCGCTGGTGCCGGGCGGCGAAGGTTTCGCAGATCAGCCGCGCGCCGGTGGCGGCGGCAATCCGCCCGGCCTGCACCAGCGCATCCTCGCGCAGCGCGCGGCCGCCGAGGAACAGGCACTTGGGGCCTTCGCCGCTCTTGAGCGCTTCTGCAGTGGCGGTGATGGCATCGGCGGGAACCTTGGCCGGAGCGGGCAGGGTGGGGACGGCGACCTTGGCCGAGCCTTCGTTCCACGCATGGTCGGCGGGCACGATCACGGTCGCGACCTTGCCGGGATAGCTCTGCGCCACGGCGAAGGCTTCCGCGCCCGCCTGCGCCAGATCGCGCTCCGAGGTCGAAACGCGCACCCAGTCCGACATCGGGCGGGCGACGCCCTGTGCGTCGGAGGTCAGCGGGGCGTTGTAGTGCAGGTGATAGGTCGCGTGATCGCCGACCATGTTGATGATCGGCGAACCTGCGCGCCGCGCGTTGTGGAGATTGGCCAGGCCATTGCCGAGGCCGGGGCCAAGGTGCAGCAGCGTCACCGCCGGCTTGTCCGCCATGCGGCCATAACCATCCGCCGCGCCGGTCACCACGCCTTCGAACAGGCCAAGCACCGCGCGCATCCCGTGGGTGCGGTCAACTGCCGCAACCAGCTGCATTTCCGAAGTGCCGGGGTTGGCGAAGCAGACCTCGACCCCGCAATCCTTCAGCGTACCGACAAAAGCTTCTGCACCGTTCATCTGGTTATCCTGCTCCCTGTTTGAGCGGGGAGTTTCCAGACTATCGGCCCGCGTGCAAGCGGGATTGATCGCTTAAGCGCAAACTGCGCGGCAAATCGGCGAGCGCAGGCGCGCGCCGCCTATTGCTGATCGCAGATCAGGCACAGTGCATGGATGATTTCGCGGACGATCGGGTCCTTGAGGCTGTAGAACCGGGTCTGCGCCTCACCCCGGATGGTGACGACGCTTTCGTCGCGCAGCATCGCCAGGTGCTGGGATACGGCCGATTGCGAAAGACCGGAAAGATCCACCAGTTCGGTGACCGACGCCTCACCCTCATCGAGCCGGCACAGCATCAGCAGACGCTCGGGGTGGCTCATGATCTTGAGCCGCCCGGCCATCACATTGGCATTGGCCTTCAGTTCAGAAAGGTCGGTTGGCTTCATATTCACCGTTCCACTTAGGATTTTCCGGTTCTCTTGCAAGTGCGACCTGCGCGAAGAGCTCGACTTTTCGTCCGTTTCCTATTCGACCGGCAGTCCGGCCGCGCGCCACGCTCCGAACCCGCCGGCAAGATGGGTATCGACTTCCGCCTGGGCGGCACCGCACTTGTCGAGCGCCATGGCCGAGCGGCGGCCCGCCGCGCAGTTCAGCACGAGCACCTTGTCGCCCGGATCGGGGAGCTGCGATGCGCGAAAACCGGACAGCGGCATATTGACGGCACCGGGGATGTGCCCGGCGGCGAACTCATCGGGTTCGCGCACGTCGACGACCAGCGCGCGGTCTTCGCGCAGCATGGCGGCGAGCTGGTTGGGGGACAGTTCCTTGTGCTTCGGCTTGCCAAGACCAAACATGCTAAGTCCTTCGATTGGAAGGGCTGAATGAGTCGCCCTTCATATTTGCACTTGCTTATATGCGATATAACGAATATTAGTCAATGCAAATATTGCTCAACGAGTCGAGCCCCCCGTTCCGCCCTGCTACCCCCGTGCAGGACGGAACAACCAGGCGGAGACCCCGGACTGACAATCGGAGCCAGACCGGGGTCTCCGTTCCTGCAAGGCCGCGACAAGGCAGGATTTGTGGTTATGTCCGACACGGTTCTTTATGCCGCGATCGCGCAGGTCGAAGCTGCCCGGGCGGCGGCGCGCGTGCCTGTGGTACGCACCTTCTTCGACGAAGCGACTTTCACCGCGACTCACGTGGTCCACGATCCGGCGACCAGGCGCGCCGCGATCATCGACTCGGTGCTCGATTTCGACCAGCCTTCGGGCCGCACCTCGACTGCCTCGGCGCAGGCGGTGGTGGACTATGTCCGCGCCGAGGGGCTGAGCGTCGACTGGCTGCTCGAAACCCATGCCCATGCCGACCACCTCTCGGCCGCGCCGTTCCTCCAGGAGCAGCTCGGCGGCAAGCTGGTGATCGGGGCGGCCATCACCACCGTGCAGCAAACCTTTGCCGGCGTGTTCAACGAGCCTGAAAGCTTCGCGCGCGACGGATCGCAGTTCGACCAGTTGATGGAGGACGGTACCCGCTTTGCCGTTGGCGGGATCGAGGCCATTGCGCTCCACGTTCCCGGCCATACGCCCGCCTGCCTCGCCTATGTGATCGGCGATGCGGTGTTCGTCGGCGATACGCTGTTCATGCCCGACTATGGCACCGCCCGCTGCGATTTCCCCGGCGGAGACGCGCGCACGCTGTACCGTTCGATCCACCGCCTGCTGGCCCTGCCGGGCGAGGCGCGGGTGTTTCTGTGCCATGATTACCAGGCGCCGGACCGCAAGGAATATGTCTGGGAAACGACCATCGCCGCTGAACGGGCCGCCAATATCCACGTCCATGACGGCGTGAGCGAGGACGACTTCGTTGCCATGCGCGAGACGCGCGATGCAACGCTGGCCATGCCGCGCCTGATCCTGCCGTCTGTGCAGGTGAACATTCGCGGCGGCCACTTCCCCGAGCCCGAAGAAAATGGTGTAAGCTACCTCAAGCTGCCGCTGAACCTGCTCTAACGCACGAGGTGCCGCGATCATGGCCGATCTCATCTATCTGCTGGCCGCGCTGAGCGGGGTTCTGGTGGGCTTTTCCCTGGGGCTTGTCGGTGGCGGCGGGTCGATCCTGGCCGTGCCGCTGATGGTCTATGTGGTGGGCGTGAAGAGCCCCCATATCGCGATCGGCACCAGCGCTCTGGCCGTTGCCGCCAATGCGCTGGCCGGGTTGGTCAATCATGCCCGCGCCAGCAACGTCAACTGGCAATGCGGCGGGGCCTATGCCGCCGCCGGAGTGATCGGTGCGCTGGCCGGCTCGACCCTGGGCAAGGCCTTCGACGGGCAGAAGCTGCTGTTCCTCTTCGCGCTGCTGATGATCGTGGTCGGCGCGCTGATGTTCCGCGGGCGCGGCAACGAAGGCGTCGAGGGCGTGGTCTGCAACCGTGACAATTTTCCCAAGGTGGCCGGCTTCGGCTTCGGAACCGGGGTGCTTTCGGGCTTCTTCGGGATCGGCGGGGGCTTCCTGATCGTTCCCGGACTGGTCGCATCCACCTCGATGCCGATTTACCGCGCAATCGGAACCTCGCTGGTCGCAGTCAGCGCCTTCGGACTGACCACGGCGGCGAACTATGCCTTTTCGGGGCTGGTCGATTGGCCGCTGGCGGGCAGCTTCATTGCCGGAGGCGTTATCGGAAGCGTGACCGGGACGGCGATCTCGCGCCGACTTTCGGCGAAAAAGGGAACACTTAATGCAGTCTTTGCAACCCTCATCCTGATCGTTGCCTGCTACATGCTCTACAGAAGCTGGGCAGCCCTCGCAGCCTGACCCGGCGGGGAGAAAACATGACGGCTTTCCTGCTGGCGCGGGCGCAATTCGCGTTCACGGTTTCGTTCCATTTCCTGTTTCCCGCCTTCTCGATCGGACTGGCAAGCTTTCTTGCCGTGCTTGAGGCGCTGTGGCTGAGGACCGGGCGCGGGGTTTATGCCAACCTCTATCGCTACTGGCTCAAGATCTTCGCCGTGGTTTTCGCGATGGGCGTCGTCTCGGGCATCGTGATGTCCTATCAGTTCGGCACCAACTGGGCGGTATTTTCGGACAAGGCCGGGCCGATCATCGGTCCGCTGATGGCCTATGAAGTGCTTACCGCCTTCTTCCTCGAGGCCGGCTTTCTTGGCGTGATGCTGTTCGGGATCAACAAGGTCGGCCCCCGGCTGCACTTCGTGGCGACGCTCGCGGTGGCGATCGGCACCTTCATCTCGGCGTTCTGGATCCTGGCGGTGAACAGCTGGATGCAAACCCCGGTCGGCTATGAAGTGGGCGCCAATGGCCAGTTCCTGCCGGGGCCGAGCTGGGCCGCGATCATTTTCAATCCCAGTTTTCCCTATCGCCTGGTCCACACGGTGATCGCCGCCTACCTGACCACGGCTTTCGCGGTTGGCGGGGTCGGGGCGTGGCACCTGCTGAAGGACCGCGCCAATCCCGGCGCGCGCAAGATGTTTTCGATGGCGATGTGGATGGCCGCCTTGGTCGCCCCGGTGCAGATCCTGGCGGGCGACGCGCACGGCCTCAACACGCTGGCGCACCAGCCGGTCAAGGTCATGGCGATGGAAGGCCATTACCAGAGCCACCCGAACGGCGCGCCGCTGATCCTGTTCGGGATTCCGGACAGCAAGGCCCAGCGGGTCGACTACGCGGTGGAAATCCCCAAGGCCTCGTCGTTGATCCTCAAGCATGATCTGAATGCGCCGCTGAAGGGCCTCGACACCGTGCCGCAGGCCGATCAGCCGCCAGTGGGCATCGTGTTCTGGGCGTTCCGCGTGATGGTCGGTCTCGGCTTTGCGATGGCGGGGCTGGGGCTGTTCAGCCTGATCGCGCGGGCGCGCGGACGGCTTTACGACTGGGGCCTGCTGCACAAGATTGCCGTGGCGATGGGACCGGCCGGGTTCGTGGCGGTGCTGGCGGGCTGGGTGGTAACCGAGGTGGGGCGCCAGCCGTTCACCGTCTATGGCCTGCTGCGCACGAGCGAGAGCGTCTCGCCGCTTGACGCGCCGGCCGTTGCAGCGTCGCTCGCCGCCTTCGCGCTGGTCTATTTCGGCGCCTTTGGCACGGGTATCTGGTATCTGCTGCGGCTGATGAAGAAGCCGCCCGAAGCCCATGAAAAGACGCTGGATGGCACTCCGATCCGCTCGGCCGGGATCACGCCCGCCAGCGCGCTGGTGGAAGGAGCCGGGCAATGATCGACCTGACCGTAATCTGGGCCGGGATCATCGGCTTCGCCATCATCGCCTATGTCGTGATGGACGGGTTCGACCTTGGCATCGGCATCCTGTTCCCGCGCTTTGCCGTGGGGCCGCAGCGCGATACCGCGATGAATTCGATCGCTCCCGTGTGGGACGGTAACGAGACCTGGCTGGTGCTGGGCGGCGGGGGGCTGCTCGCGGCATTCCCGCTGGCCTATGCGATCATCCTGCCCGCGCTTTATGCCCCGCTGATCGCGATGCTGCTGGGGCTGGTGCTGCGCGGGGTGGCGTTCGAGTTTCGCTGGCGCGATCCCGCCCATCGCCCGCTGTGGGACGCGGCCTTCACTGCCGGATCGGCGGTCGCCACCTTTGCGCAAGGGATCACGCTGGGCGCGCTGCTGCAGGGCATCACCGTGACCGGGCGCGCCTATGGCGGCGGTTGGTGGGAATGGCTTTCGCCCTTCAGCCTGCTGACCGGGGCGGGGCTGGTGATCGGCTATGCGCTGCTCGGCAGTTGCTGGCTGATCTGGAAGACCACCGGCGATCTGCAGGACCAGGCCTATCGTTATGCCCGCCGGCTCGGCTTCGCGCTGCTTGGCGCGATCGTGCTGGTCAGCCTGGCGACGCTGCAGCTGGAAACCAAGTACTACCTGCGCTGGCTGAGCTTCCCCGGCGTTCTCGCCACCGCGCAGGTGCCGCTGGCGAGCGCGGTGGTCAGCGTGCTGTTCTTTCGCAGCCTGGCCCGGCGCCGCGAATTCCAGCCCTTTGCCTATGCGCTCGGGCTGTTCGGACTGTGCATCGTCGGCCTGGGCATTTCGATCTGGCCCGACGTGATCCCGGCGCGGGTCACGATCTGGCAGGCCGCCGCGCCCTATCGCAGCCAGTTGTTCATGCTGGTGGGCGCGGGGCTGATGGTGCCGGTAATCCTGGCCTACACCGGCTGGGCCTATTGGGTGTTTCGCGGCAAGGTTGGCGCCGAGGGGTATCACTGATGCGCCTTGGCCTGCGCCGGTTTGGCTGGTTCGTGCTGCTCTGGGCGGCCAGCGTGGGCAGTCTCGGACTCGTTTCGCTCGCGATCAGATCGGTCTTGCACCATTGACCTGACGCAATGTTCTTGTGCGAACCGTGGCTCACGCTATGGACCGCCGAAACAGATATGCGAACGAGGGTGTAAATGCATTACGACGTGTTGATCGTGGGTGCCGGGCAGGGCGGCGGCGGGGCCGCGATCCAGCTGCGCCAGCAGGGCTTCGAAGGCAGCGTCGCCATGATCGGGCGCGAGGGCGAGCCGCCCTATGAACGCCCGCCGCTGTCCAAGGAATACATGCTGGGCGACAAGACGTTTGACCGGCTCTACATCCGCCAGCCGGACTTCTGGGCGTCCAAGAACATCGACCTGGTGCTGAGCACCGAGGTCGTCTCGGTCGATCCGGCGGCAAGGCGCGTTGAACTGTCCGATGGACGCACCGCCACCTATGGCAAGATGATCTGGGCGACCGGCGGCGATCCGCGGCGGCTGTCGATCCCCGGCGCGCAGCTTGCGGGCGTTCACGGTGTGCGCACGCGCGCGGATGCCGATGCGATCCTGGGCGAACTGGCGGGCGTGGAGCGCGTCGTGGTGATCGGCGGCGGCTATATCGGGCTTGAAGCGGCGGCCGTGCTGCGCAAGCTGGGCAAGGAAGTGACCCTGCTCGAAGTGCTGCCGCGCGTGCTGGCGCGCGTTGCCGGGCCGCAGCTTTCCGCCTTCTACGAGGCCGAACACCGCAGCCACGGTGTGGACCTGCGCACCGAAACCGGCGTGGACGCGATCCTGGGCGATACGTCCGTGACCGGCGTCAAGCTGTCCGACGGCAGCGAGATCGCTTGCCAGATGGTGATCGTGGGCATCGGCATTGTCCCCGCGGTCGGCCAGCTGCTGAGCGCTGGCGCCGCGGGCGGCAACGGGGTGGACGTCGACGAGTTCTGCCGCACCAGCCTGGAAGACATCTACGCCATCGGTGACTGCGCGGCCCATGCCAACCAGTTTGCCGAAGGCGCGGTGATCCGCCTTGAAAGCGTGCAGAACGCCAACGACCAGGCGGTTTGCGCGGTCAAGTCGATCATGGGCGATCCGCAAGCCTACAAGGCGACACCGTGGTTCTGGTCGAACCAGTATGACCTGAAACTGCAGACGGTCGGCCTGTCCACCAACCACGATGCCACCGTGCTGCGCGGCGATCCGGCGACGCGCTCGTTCTCGGTGCTCTACCTCAAGCACGGCAGGCTGATCGCGATCGACGCGGTCAACGCGATGAAGGACTATGTCCAGGCCCGCAAGCTGGTGGAAGAAGGCGCGGCGATCGCGCCCGAAGACCTGGCCGATACCTCGCGCCCGCTCAAGGAACTGCCGCGGGCTTAATCTTCCGCCCGCCGGTAAGCGGGCAGGTGAATGCCAAAGGCGATCGCGCTGCCGCGCAGCGCGAAGCCGGCCAGCGCGGCCACGGGCCAGACGATCTCGCGCGGCAGGCTCAGCACCGCCCCGCCCGCGCAGATCGCAGAGGTCAGCGCGGCGGCGGTGACGTAAAGTTCCGGCCGCATGATGATCGAGGGGCGGCCCGCCACCACGTCGCGGATGATCCCGCCGACGCAGCCGGTGATGATCCCCATCAGCATCGCGGGCACCGGCGGCACCGCAAAGGCCAGCGCCTTGGCCGTGCCCAGCACCGCATAGGCGGCAAGCCCGGCGGCGTCGGCCCATTCCAGCAGCTGCCCCTCCCACCAGCGGCGGGGCGTGAACCAGGCGACCAGCGCGACGCCAAGGCAGACCGGCGCAACCCAGGGATCGCGCATCCAGAACACCGGCGCGCCGATCAGCAGATCACGCACCGAACCGCCGCCCACGCCCGTGACCAGCGCGAAGAAACCCATGGTGACGAAGGTCTGCCGCAGCCGCGCCGCCAGCAGCGCGCCCGACAGCGCGAAGACCGCCGTGCCGGCAAGATCGAGCACGGTCGGAATCTGCGGAATAGCGGCGGCCACGCCCAGGTCAGCCATGCAGGACCTGTCCGATCGCGGTCGCGGTCGCCACGCAGTCGCGGTCTCCGAACAGCGGGCCGATCACCTGCATCCCCACCGGCAGGTGTCCGGCGCTGCCCACTGGCATCACGGTGGAGGGGAGCGCCGGGAAGGTCGCGAGGCCCGCATAGGCGAGCACGGCTTCCGAGCCGACCTCATGCCCGTTCACGGTGAAGCGGCGCAGGTTCATAGGCGTCAAGTCGTGCGCGAAGGCGGGAATCGCGGCAGGCGGGGCCAGCACGAAATCGTAAGTCTCGAACAGCGCCGCCCAGTGCCGCTGGAGCCGCGCCTGGGCGTCGAGCAGGGCAAACCAGTCGGCAGCCGTGGCGACCTTTCCGCCCGGGCCGGGTGCGCCCATCGACATCGCGATCTGGAGCATCTTCACATAATCGCGGTGGGCAGCCGCCAGATCGGGCAGGGCGTGCTGATCCTGCTTCACCTGCGCGCCGGCTTTGCCGGCCGCCTCCACCGCGCCCTCGACTGCCTCGCGCACGCTCTCGTCCACTTCGCACAGCGGGTGCTGGTCGAGATAGAGGAAGCGGCATTCCGTCAGCGGCTTGCCGCGCCGGGGCAGGGGGCGGTCGAGCGTGAGGTCGAGCAGCAGGGCCAGGTCCTCACCATTGCGGGCCAGCGGACCGACCACGCCCAGCGCGATGTCATGTCCGTCGCTGCCGGGGAAGGCATGGCCTTCGCTGCTGACGGCGCCCCAGGTGGTCTTGTGGCCCCACACGCCCGAAAAGTGCGCGGGGATGCGGATCGAGCCGCCGATGTCGCTGCCATATTCAGCCGCGACCATGCCGCTGGCGAGCGCCGCCGCCGATCCGCCGGACGAGCCGCCGGGCGAGCGCGCGGGATCGTGCGGATTGTCGGTGCGGCCATAGATCGGGTTGTCGCACTGCCAGTCGGCCAGCTGCGGCGGCACGTTGGTCTTGCCCAGGAAGATCGCGCCCGCGGCCTTCAAGCGCCGCACCACGGCGGAATCGCGCTTGGCGATATTGCCCGCACAGCTCTCGATCCCCCAGGTGGTGGGCAGCCCGGCAATGTCGAAGGCTTCCTTGATCGTAATCGGCAGGCCGAACAGCGGCTGGTGCGGGGCGGGGGCCTTGCCGTCCAGCGCCTTGGCGGCAGTCCGCGCGCGGTCGAAATCGCGCACGACCACGGCATTGATCGCGCCGTCGAGCGCCTCGATCCGCGCAATTGCGGCATCGACGGCCTCGAGCGGCGAAAGTTCGCCGCGCGCGATCATCTTTGCCGTTGCGATTGCGCCGGGCTGGTCGGTCAGTTGCGGGTGCATGGGCCTCTCCTCCCTGTATCAGAAGGCGAGCCTAACGCTGAATCCGGCGTCTTGCCAGAATTCAGCGATCAGTCCTCGATCAGGTCCTGCAGCTTGGCCATCAGCGCCTGGATGCGGGTGGCCGCTTCGGTGAAGGTTGCCACGTCTTCGCGGTTGTTGTTGCCGCGCGCTTCCTTGGCGGCTTCGACATAGCCTTCAAGATCGACTTCGAGCGCATCGACGATCATTTCGATCTCATCGCTGGTCAGCTTGACGGTCTGGGTATCGGCCACGGGGTATGCTCCTGAAAGAAGGGGGCCGCCCGGTTCTGCCGGACGGCCCCGCTATAAACTGGTCTGAACGGTTGTCGATCAGATGTGAATGGGCTTGCCCTGAACGGCCATGGCCGCTTCCTTTACCGCTTCGGAATGGGTCGGGTGGGCATGGCAGGTATAGGCGATGTCTTCGCTCGTCGCGCCGAATTCCATCGCCTGGGCAACCTGCGCCACCATCGTTCCGGCAACGCTGGCGATCATCCATGCACCCAGCACGCGGTCGGTCTTGGCGTCCGAAATGACCTTCACGAAGCCTTCCGGCTCGTGATTGGTCTTGGCGCGGCTGTTGGCCATCATCGGGAACTTGCCGACCTTGATCTCAAGCCCTTCGGCCTTGGCGGCTTCTTCGGTGAGGCCCACGCCCGCGAATTCCGGCATGGTATAGACCACGCCCGGGATCACCGCGTGATTGACGATGCCGGTGCCGGTGGCGATGTATTCTGCCACGGCAATGCCTTCGTCCTCGGCCTTGTGGGCCAGCATCGGCCCCGGAATCACGTCACCGATCGCGCGCACGCCGTCGACGGCGGTGCGGAAATCGTGGCCGGTATCGATCTGGCCGCGCGCGTTGAGCGCAAGCCCGATGTTTTCAAGGCCCAGGCCCGCCACGTTCGGACGACGGCCGATGGCAACCAGCACGCAGTCCGCCTCGATCGTTTCGGCAGTGCCGCCAGCCGAAGGCTCGACCGTCAGGGTGGCCTTCTTGCCCTTGACGGCAACGCCGGTGACCTTGGTCGAAAGCTTCAGCTCCATGCCCTGCTTCTTGAAGATCTTGGCGGCTTCCTTGCGGATGTCGCCGTCCATGCCGGGGAGCAGCTGGTCGAGGAATTCGACCACGGTGACCTTCGCGCCAAGACGCCGCCAGACCGAGCCGAGTTCCAGCCCGATCACGCCGCCGCCGATCACCACGAGGTGGCCCGGCACGCGGTCCAGCGCCAGCGCGCCGGTGCTGTCCACCACAATGCCCTTGTCGTTGTCGATCTCGACGCCGGGCAGCGGGGTCACGCTCGAACCGGTGGCGATCACCACTTCCTTGGCGGTCACCGTCTGACCCGCAACCTCGACGGTGTGGGCGTCCTTGAAGGTCGCGTGACCCTTGAGCCAGGTCACCTTGTTCTTCTTGAACAGGTATTCGATCCCGCCGGTCAGGCCCTTGACCGCATCGGCCTTGTCGGCCTGCAGCGCGGCGAGGTCGAGCTCGACCTTGCCGGCCTTCACGCCGTAACGGGCGAGGGCGCCGCTGGCGACTTCCTCGTACTTTTCCGAGCCGTGGAGCAACGCTTTCGAGGGGATGCAGCCGACGTTGAGGCAGGTTCCGCCCAGCGTCTCGCGGCTTTCCGCACAGGCCGTCTTGAGACCCAGCTGCGCCGCGCGCACCGCGCCGACATAGCCGCCGGGACCGGCACCGATGAACAGAACGTCGTAATCGTATTCAGCCATGGTTCGCGTCCCTTAAAGGTCGATCAGCAGGCGGGTGGGATCTTCGATCGATTCCTTGATCGTCTTGAGCGCCGTCACCGCTTCGCGGCCGTCGATCAGGCGGTGGTCATAGGACAGCGCCAGATACATCATCGGGCGGATCACGATTTCACCGTTACGCACGACCGGGCGGTCCTCGATGCGGTGGAGGCCCAGCACGGCCGACTGCGGCGGGTTGATGATCGGGGTCGACATCAGGCCGCCGAAGATCCCGCCGTTGGAGATCGTGAAGGTGCCGCCAGCCATGTCAGCCATGGTCAGCGTGCCTTCCTTGGCGCGCTTGCCAAGGTCCGCGATCGCCTTTTCGATGTCGGCAAAGCCCATCTGGTCGACATTGCGGACCACCGGCACGACGAGGCCGTTGGGGGCCGAAACCGCGACCGAGAGGTCGACATAGGGGAAGTAGACGATCTGGTCGCCATCGATCTGGGCGTTGACCGCCGGGATGTCCTTCAGCGCGAGGCAGGCGGCCTTGGCGAAGAAGCTCATGAAGCCGAGCTTGACGCCGTGCTTGCTGGCGAAAGTGTCCTTGTACTTGTCGCGCGCGGCGATCACCGCCGACATGTCGACATCGTTGAAGGTGGTGAGGAGGGCGGCGGTTTCCTGCGCGCTCTTGAGCCGCTTGGCGACCGTCTGGCGCAGGCGGGTCATCTTGACGCGTTCCTCGCCGCGGTCGCCGGCGGGGGCCGGGGCAGCAGCCGGAGCGGCGGCGGCGGGGGCAGGGGACGAGGTCTTGGCCTGCGCGGCGGCGACGACGTCTTCCTTGGTCAGGCGGCCGTCCTTGCCGGTGCCCTTGACCGTGGCCGGGTCGATCCCGTGTTCCAGCACCGCGCGGCGCACGGCGGGGGAAAGCACGGCGGCGTCGCTGGCCGGGGCGGCAGCGGCGGCGGCCGGCGCCGGGGCCGGAGCAGCAGCCGGAGCGGCGGCAGCAGGAGCAGCGGCAGCCGCGCCCGAACCGGCTTCGATCGTGCCGATCACCGCGCCCACGGCGACGTTGTCACCCACCTGGGCGAGGAACTGGCCCATCACCCCGGCAACCGGCGCGGTCACTTCGACCGCGACCTTGTCGGTTTCCAGGCTGGCAATCGGCTCGTCGAGCGCAACCGCTTCACCCGGCTGCTTGAGCCATTCGCCAATGGTCGCCTCGGCAACCGATTCACCCAGTGTCGGAACTTTGACTTCGGTGGACATCTGTTTGTTTCCTTGGGAGGATTTTGATCAGGCCGACTTCGAGCGACGGCGAATTTCGGAACGGACCGAGAGGCCCAGTGCATCGGCAACCAGCGCGCCCTGTTCGTTGGCGTGGCGCTTGGCGAGGCCGGTTGCGGGCGAGGCGCTGGCGTTGCGGCCAGCATAACGCGCGCGGCCGACCTTGCTCTTGGCGGCCTTCAGCGACTCTTCGATCAGCGGTTCGACGAAGAACCACGAACCGTTGTTCTTCGGCTCTTCCTGGCACCACACCACCTCTTCGAGGTTGGGCATGCGGGCCAGGCGGGCTGCCAGCGGCTCACCCGGGAAGGGATAGAGCTGCTCAAGCCGAATGATCTGCGTGTCCTTGATCTCGGCCGCATCGCGCGCTTCGATCAGGTCATAGGCGACCTTGCCCGAACACAGCACGGCGCGCTTGGTGTCCTTGTCCGCCGACGGGTTGGTGTCGGACAGGATGCGCATGAAGTGGCCTTCACCGATGAAGTCCGAAGCCACGCTCTTGGCCAGCGGGTGGCGCAGCAGCGACTTGGGCGTCATGATGATCAGGGGCTTACGGAACGGGCGGTGCATCTGCCGGCGCAGCACGTGGAAGTAGTTCGCCGGAGTGGTGATGTTGCAGACCTGGATGTTGTCCTGCGCGCAGAGCTGCAGGTAGCGTTCCAGACGCGCCGAGGAGTGTTCCGGACCCTGGCCTTCGTACCCGTGGGGCAGCAGCATGACGAGGCCGTTGGCGCGCAGCCACTTCGATTCCGAAGAGGCGACGTATTGGTCGATCATGATCTGCGCGCCGTTGGCGAAATCGCCGAACTGCGCTTCCCACAGCACCAGCGTCTTGGGATCGGCGCTGGCATAGCCGTATTCGAAGCCCAGCACGCCGTATTCGGACAGCGGGCTGTCGTGCACTTCGAACTTGCCGTGGGGCACGGTGGTTAGCGGAATGTACTTGTGCTCGTCGGTCTGGTCGACCCACACCGCGTGGCGCTGGCTGAAGGTGCCGCGGCCCGAATCCTGACCCGAAAGGCGCACGTTGAAGCCTTCCGAGAGCAGCGAGCCATAGGCCAGCGCCTCGCCGGTGGCCCAGTCAAAGCCCTGGCCGGTGGCGAACATTTCGCGCTTGGCGTCCAGCACGCGGGCCAGCGTCTTGTGAATCTGGATCGTGTCGGGAACCGTGCAGAGCGTGCGGCCAAGGCTGTCGAACAGCTTCTGTTCGATGCCGGTCGGCACGTTACGCCGCGCGGTTTCCGGATCGGCCGGCATGTGCAGACCCGTCCAGCGACCGGCGAACCAGTCGGCATGGTTGGACTTGTAGCTCTTGGCGGCGTCGAACTCGGTTTCGAGCGTGGCGACGAAGTGGCTTTCGGTTTCGCCCGCGTAGTTCGCGTCGATTACGCCTTCCTTCACCAGCCGGTCGGCATAGAGCTTGCTGACGGCGGGGTGCTGCCGGATCTTGGCGTACATCAGCGGCTGGGTGAAGCCCGGCTCATCGCCTTCGTTGTGGCCGAAGCGGCGATAGCACCACATGTCGACCACGATGTCGCGGCCGAAGGTCTGGCGATAGTCGATCGCCAGCTTGCAGGCGAAGGTCACGGCTTCGGGATCGTCGCCGTTGACGTGGATGATCGGCGCCTGCACGCCCTTGGCCACGTCCGAGGGATAGGGCGACCCGCGCGAGAACTGCGGGCTGGTGGTGAAGCCGATCTGGTTGTTGATGACGAAGTGGATGCAGCCGCCGGTGTTGTAACCGCGCACGCCCGAAAAGCCGAAGCATTCCCAGACGATGCCCTGGCCCGCAAAGGCCGCGTCGCCGTGGATCAGCACGGGCAGCACCTGCTTGTGCTTGCCGGGGCCGATATCGTCGCGGAAGGCCTGGTTGGCGCGGACCTTGCCCAGCACCACCGGATCCACCGTTTCGAGGTGGCTGGGGTTGGGCAGCAGGCTCATGTGCACCTTGATGCCGTCGAATTCGCGGTCAGCCGAAGTGCCGAGGTGGTACTTCACGTCGCCCGAACCGCCGACGTCTTCGGGGTTGGCGGTGCCGCCCGAGAATTCGTGGAAGATCACGCGATAGGGCTTGGCCATCACGTTGGCGAGCACGTTGAGGCGGCCGCGGTGGGCCATGCCGTAAACGATTTCGCGCACGCCCAGCTGGCCGCCGTACTTGATCACCGCTTCGAGCGCCGGGATCATCGATTCGCCGCCATCGAGGCCGAAGCGCTTGGTGCCGACATATTTGCGGCCCAGGAACTTTTCGTACTGCTCGCCGCGGATCACGGCGGCGAGGATCGCCTTCTTGCCAGCCGGGGTGAAGTCGATCGACTTGTCGCCGCCTTCGATCCGGTCCTGTAGGAAGCGGCGTTCCTCGACGTCCGAGATGTGCATGTATTCAAGGCCGACCTTGCCGCAGTAGTTCTGCCGCAGGATCGAGACGAGTTCGCGCACCGTGGTCCAATGCAGGCCCAGCGCACCGCCGACATAGACCTTGCGATCGAGCGCGGCGCCGACAAAGCCGTGATATTCGGGCGAAAGGTCGGCCGGCAGGTTCTGGTGCGAAATGCCCAGCGGATCGAGGTCCGCCGCCAGATGCCCGCGCACGCGGTAGGTGCGGATCAGCATCATCGCGCGGATCGAATCCGCCGCGGCTTCTTCCACCGCGCGTCCGTCCAGCGGGGCGCCGGCCTTGGCCGATGCGGACTTGATTGCGGCCTGCATGGCCGTGGGATCGAGCGCCTGGGTCAGATCGTCCTCGAACGCGCCGCCGACCTTGGGCCAGTTGCCGCGCGCCCAGCTGGGGCCGGGTTGGGGATCATCCGGGAGGAAATCGTGGCTTTCGCTGCCCATCGCATTCAACCTTTCGGGTGGGCGGCCCGCAGGCCGCCCGATCTTGGTTTGTCGTTTTCCGGGGCAATCCGTCCCTGGGGAGGAATAGGCTTTGCCCGAAGTATGGTGAACCGCGACTTTCGTCGCGGTTCTGAATTAGCCCTTAAGCACTTCGGCGAGGGTTTCGCCGAGGAGGCTGGGCGAGGAGGAGACGCGGATGCCCGCTTCTTCCATCGCCGCGATCTTGTCTTCGGCGCCGCCCTGGCCGCCCGAGACGATCGCGCCCGCGTGGCCCATGCGGCGGCCCGGAGGCGCCGTGCGGCCCGCGATGAACCCGGCCATCGGCTTCTTGCGCCCGCGCTTGGCCTCGTCCTTGAGGAACTGCGCGGCTTCTTCTTCGGCCGAGCCGCCGATTTCACCGATCATGATGATCGACTTGGTTTCATCGTCGGCCAGGAACAGTTCGAGCACGTCGATGAAGTTGGTGCCGTTCACCGGGTCGCCGCCGATGCCGACCGCGGTGGTCTGGCCAAGGCCGATGTTGGTGGTCTGGAACACCGCTTCATAGGTCAGCGT
>NZ_JAYSBK010000011.1:0-46975 GCF_041915465.1 Novosphingobium sp.
CCGGCAGCATCTTCAAGAAGGGCTCGGTCGGCGTGGTCTCGCGCTCGGGCACGCTGACCTATGAAGCGGTGTTCCAGACCACCAACATTGGCCTCGGCCAGACCACTGCGGTCGGCATCGGCGGCGATCCGGTCAACGGCACCAACTTCATCGACGTGCTCGAACTGTTCCTGGCCGACGATGAAACCAAGTCGATCATCATGATCGGCGAAATCGGCGGTTCGGCCGAAGAAGAAGCCGCGCAGTTCCTCAAGGACGAAGCCAAGCGCGGTCGCAAGAAGCCGATGGCCGGGTTCATCGCGGGCCGCACGGCGCCTCCGGGCCGCCGCATGGGCCACGCGGGCGCGATCGTCTCGGGCGGCCAGGGCGGCGCCGAAGACAAGATCGCGGCGATGGAAGAAGCGGGCATCCGCGTCTCCTCCTCGCCCAGCCTCCTCGGCGAAACCCTCGCCGAAGTGCTTAAGGGCTAAGTCATTACGGGGTTTCGGTTAGCGCATCGCGGCCCTATCTAGGACCGCGATGCGCAACGCCCTGCTTCGCCCCAACCCCTTGCTCCGCGAAGTCACGATCATGCTGCTGGCGGCATTGCCGATGCTGCTGCTCGTGCTGGCGTGCCAGGCTGGCGGGCATCGGCGCGCGCCCGACCCAGTCGGACAGGAACTGGCCGCGCTGCCAGCGCAGGCGCTCGATGCGCCGCTGCTGATCACGCCGCAAAGCGCCAGCGACATGGACGCGGCGCGGGCCAGAAACGCCGCCGATCCGTTCTATCAGGGCGCGATTGCGCCTGCCCGGCCGTTCCGCTTTGCCGGGACGACGAGCGACTTTGCCAATGCCGCCGATTGCCTCGCGCTCGCCGCGCTGGCCGAGGCCGGGGGCAGCGACGTGGGCCAGCGCGCGGTGATCCAGGTCGTGCTCAACCGGGTGCGCCACCCCGCCTTTGCGCGCACCGTCTGCGGCACCGTGTTCGAAGGATCGGAGCGCGCGACGGGGTGCCAGTTTTCCTTCACTTGCGATGGCGCGCTGGCGCGCAAGTATGGCGACGATGCGTGGAAGGCCGCCCGTGCGCGAGGTGAGGCGGCGCTCAAAGGCTATGTGTTCAAGCCGGTAGGCACGGCGACGCATTACCATACAGACTGGGTTTACCCGGCATGGAGTCCCAAGCTGGTCAAGATCGCGCAGGTCGAAACCCACCTGTTCTTCCGCTGGCCGGGCTACTGGGGCACTTCTGCCGCGGCCAGCATGGCCTATCGCGGGGGTGAGCCGCGCCTTGCGGACCTGATCGGCGCGGCGAATGACACTCCGGCTTCCGAGGCCGCGCCAACGCCCAAGGCAGAGCTTCCCGCCGATACGCCCAAGGTGGCGAGCGGTTCGGTGATGCTGCGCGATCCAACCGGCAAGGCCAATTTCCTGCTGCTGCAGGGCGGGGCGGGGCCAGCCGATGCGCTGGCCGCCGCGCGCGCCCTGTGCAACCGGGCGGGCACTTGCCGGGTCTATGGCTGGCTCGATGCGGGCGCAGTTCCCGCCGCTTTGCCGCTGCCGCGCGACAGCCGCGCCGCGCTCCAGTTCAGCTACGCGCGCGATCCCGGCGGCGCCGAGATCGCGCTCTACAACTGCGACACTTTCCCCGGCACTCCGCGCGAACAGTGCATTCCGCGCGCGCGGTAGCGCCGGGATTTCCGATCAGTTGATGTTACGCTCGCGCCCGGCCCAGTAGGGTTCGCGCAGGGACCGGCGCAGGATCTTGCCGCTGGGGTTGCGGGGCAGGGCGTCGATCACGTCGACGCTTTTGGGCACCTTGAACCCGGCGATGCGGGTGCGGGCCCAGTCCATGATGCTCTGCGGATCGATCGTATGACCGGGCTTGGGCACGCAGACGGCCTTGACCGCTTCGCCCCACTTTTCGTCGGGCACGCCGATCACGGCGACTTCCAGCACGTCCGGGTGGCCATAGATCGCGCTTTCGACTTCGGCCGGATAGACGTTTTCAGCGCCCGTGATGATCATGTCCTTGGCGCGGTCGTACATGTAGACGTAGCCGTCGGCATCCATGTAGCCGACGTCACCGGTGGCGATCCAGCCGTCGGCGTCCATCGTGCTGGCGGTGGCTTCGGGCAGCTTCCAGTAGCCCAGCATGTTGCTCGACGAGCGAGTGACGATTTCGCCGATTTCGCCCTGGGGAAGGATCTTGCCCTCGGGGCTGCGGATCACGATCTCGACGCCGGGAAGCGGCTTGCCGGCCGAGCGCATGCGCGGATTGCCTTCGACGGTGTGGTCTTCGGGCGGCAGCACGCAGATCGTGCCGGTGGTTTCGGTCATGCCGTAATTCTGCACGAATTCCGCGCCGAACATGGCGATGCATTCGCGCAGCAGATCGAGCGGGATCGGGCTGGCGCCGTACATGATGTATTTGATCCGGCTGAAATCGGTCTTCGCGCAGTCGGGATGATTGAGCAGCAATTGCAATGCGGCCGGCACGATGAAGAAGCGGGTGACGCCCCGGTTCTCCACCGCGTCGAACACGCGGGTCGGCTCGAACTCACTGAGCACGATGCCGGGCAAGCCCGAGGACAGCGCCACCACGCCCAGCCCCGTGCCGCCGATGTGGGCACAGGGCATGGCGACCAGCACGGCCTCGTCCTCGTCCCACAGCGAATGCGGGGCGGGGCCGGCGGCCAATCCGGCCTTGCGCAGGCCGAACAGGTTGCGGTTGGACAGAACCGCGCCCTTGGGGTTGCCGGTGGTGCCCGAAGTGTAGAGCTGCAACACGCCGTCATCGGCCTGCGAAGGCGCGAAATCGGCGCGCGGGCTGTCCTTGATGAGGCTGCGGGCTTCGTCGGCGGTGAAACACTTGATGAGGCCGGGGCGTGTGCCGAGCGTCTTGGCCGCGGCTTCGAACCCGTCGCCCAGGAACAGCACCTTGGCCTCGGCATTGTCGATGATGAAGGCGGCTTCCGGTTCGGCCAGACGCCAGCCGACCGGGACCATCACGATCCCCGCGCGCGCCGCGCCGAAGAACAGGGTGAAATAGGTGACGCTGTTCTTGCCGAACCAGGCGATCCGTTCGCCCTTCCTGACCCCCATTGCCAGCAGGGCAGAGGCGACACGGGCGGTGGCATCCTCCATCCCGGCGCAGGTGAAGGTAAGGTCGTCCCCCTCCATCGAAATCGCGTCGGGCCGGTCGTTCGCCCAGAAACGCAGAAATTCGTCGAAGGTGAAAAGATCCTTGGTGCGCAGCGCGCGCGCCAGCATCCGGTCGTAAGTTGCCTGGTCCATCATGCTCTCCCTGCGCTCAGTTTAACCGATCGATTAAAGTGCGCAAGGGGCGTGATTGCCCTAACGTCTGGTGCGGCCTTACCCTCCAGCCATCAGCGAAGCGTTGCCCCCTGCCGCCGTGGTGTCAATGCAGGTGACGCGCTCGGTGGCGAAGCGCGCGACATAGTGCGGACCGCCCGCCTTTGGGCCGGTGCCGGAGAAGCCCTCGCCCCCGAATGGCTGGCTACCGACCACCGCGCCGATCTGGTTGCGGTTGACGTAGAGGTTGCCGACCCGCGCCCGCGCCTCCACCAGCCGCCGCGTCGCGTCGATCCGGGTGTGGACGCCCAGGGTCAGGCCAAAGCCCGTGGCGTTGATGTCCGCAATCACCTGTTCCAGTTCCTCGGCCTTGAAGCGCGCGACGTGGAGCACGGGGCCGAAATTCTCACGACTGAGCTCGGCAATCGAGCTGATCTCGATGATCGTCGGGGCAACGAATGTTCCGGACTTGCAGCCCTTGGGCAGGGGGCGCTGCCACACGGCATGGCCGGCCTTCTTCATCGCGGCGACGTGCTTGTCGAGGCTCGCCTTGGCCTCGGCATCGATCACCGGGCCGACATCGGTCGCCAGGTCTTCGGGATCGCCGATCACCAGCGCCTCGGCCGCGCCGCGGATCATGTCCAGCATCGCGTCAGCCACGTCTTCCTGCAGATAGAGCACCCGCAGCGCCGAACAGCGTTGCCCCGCGCTCTGGAAGGCGGAAGCCACGACATCGCGCGCGACCTGTTCGGGCAGGGCGGAACTGTCGACGATCATCGCGTTCTGTCCGCCGGTTTCGGCGACGAACTGGGCGAGCGGTCCGTCGCGCTGGGCCAGGCTGTGATTGATCGCGCGGGCGGTCTCGGTCGATCCGGTGAAGACCACGCCGGCGATGCGCGGGTCGGCGGTGAGTATCGCGCCCACTTCGCCGCCCCCTGGAACAAGTTGCACCACGCCGTCCGAAATCCCCGCTTCATGGAACAGCCGCACGGCAAGGTCCGCAATGAGCGGCGTCTGCTCGGCGGGCTTGGCCAGCACCGTATTGCCCGCCGCCAGCGGCCCGGCGATCAGACCGGTGAAGATTGCGAGCGGGAAGTTCCACGGCGCGATCGCGACAAAGGCTCCGCGCCCGTGCAGGCGCAGGCGGTTGCTCTCACCCGTGGGGCCGGGCAGTGCCTCGCCTTCGGGCGTGAACAGGCGGCGCGCCTCGGCGGCGTAATAGCGCAGGAAGTCCACCGCCTCGCGCAGTTCGAGCACGGCATCGCCCAGCGTCTTGCCCGCCTCGCGCTGGCACAGCGAGAGGAAGGCATCGCGGTGGGCCTCGTAAAGGTCTGCCACTTCCTCCAGTCGCGCGGCACGTTCTGCCCCGCCCAGCGCGTCCCAGCCGGGCTGGAAGGCGGCGGCGCGTTCGACCATTTCGCTGATTTCGGCGGCGCTGGCATCGCGGCACTTGCCGACCAGCACCGCATGATCATGGGGGCTGCGGATTTCGCGGACGGGGCCGGGCCGCTTGTGCATGACGGTGGGCGATGCATCCCAGTCATCGTCGCCGCGCCATTCCGCAAGGCTTGCGGCCAGCGGTTCGCGCAGCAACGGATCTGCCAGGTCCACCCCTCGGCTGTTGGCGCGCGGAGCGAAGATCGCGGCCGGCAGCGGAATCGCCGGGTTGCGGCGCGGCTCAAGCGCGGCGAGTTCCGCCACGGGATCGCCGGTCAGCGCGGCAATCGGCACTTCGGCATCGGCCATGCGGTTGACGAACGAGGAATTGGCCCCGTTTTCCAGCAAGCGGCGGACGAGATAGGCGAGCAGTTCCTTGTGCCCGCCAACCGGCGCATAGATGCGGACCGGTGTGCGGGGCGTGCCTGCCTCGGCTTCGATCCGCGCGAGTTCGGCGTAAACGTCCTCGCCCATGCCGTGGAGGCGCTGGAATTCGAACTCGGTGCTGCCCGCGAGCGCCTTGATCGCGCCGACCGTATAGGCGTTGTGCGTGGCGAAGGCAGGATAGATCGCGTCACTCGCGGCCAGCAGCTTGGCCGCGCAGGCAAGGTACGAGACGTCGGTCGCAACCTTGCGGGTGAACACCGGGTAATCGGTATGCCCGCCAACCTGCGATAGCTTGACCTCGCTGTCCCAGTACGCGCCCTTGACCAGCCGCACCATGATCCGCCGGCCATAACGCCGGGCCAGCTGGGCCACCCAGTCGCACAGCGGCACGGCGCGCTTCTGGTAGGTCTGCAGCGCCAGGCCAAAGCCCTGCCAGCCGCCTGCGAACAGGGCATCGTCGGCGACCAGTTCCTCGATGATGTCCAGCGATAGTTCGAGCCGCTCGGCCTCTTCGGCGTCGATGGTGAAATGGACGTTGGCATCGCGCGCCTGCAGCGCCAGATTGCGCAGCATCGGCACCAGCGCGGCCTTGGCGGCAGCGGCGTGGAGGAAATCGTAGCGCGGATAAAGCGCGGAGAGCTTTACCGAGATACCCGGAGAACGGACCACGCCACCGCCTGCTTCCTGCGCGATCCGCGCGAGGGCTGCGCCATAGGACTGGCGGTAGCGTTCCGCATCGGCAAAGGTCATCGCGGCTTCGCCCAGCATGTCGAAGCTGTGGGTCAGGCCCTGCTTGCGCTCTGGCGCGGCGCGTTCCAGCGCCTCGTCGATGGTCCGGCCGAACACGAACTGGCCGCCCAGGATCTTCATCGCCTGCAAGGTCGCCTGGCGGATTACCGGCTCGCCCAGCCGCC
Source organism: Novosphingobium sp. (assembly GCF_041915465.1). GTDB lineage: Bacteria > Pseudomonadota > Alphaproteobacteria > Sphingomonadales > Sphingomonadaceae > Novosphingobium. The sequence continues at coordinate 6,030 of NZ_JAYSBK010000011.1, forward strand.
CGACCGCGCGGCGCAGCGCGGCGCCGAAACCGGCAGCCTCGTCGCGGCGCTGCTGCAACACTTGCCCGGTCAGCATCAGCGAAAAGGTCGCGGCGTTGACGAAGGTGCTCTCGCTCGCGCCGACATGCTCCGACCAGTCGATTCCGGCCAGCTTGTCGTGGATCAGTGCGTCGGCGGTGGCAGCATCGGGCACCCGCAACAGGGCTTCTGCGAGGCACATCAAGGCGATCCCTTCATCCGTGCCCAGGCCATAGCTTTGCAGGAAAGCGTCGAGCCCGCGCGCCTTGTGCGCCCGAGCTCCAGCGATCAGCCGGGCGGCGATGGCTTGCGCATCGGCGTGAACCGCGCTGGCGGGTGCGGCCTGGACCAGCCGCTCGGCAATGCAGGCCTCCTCATCGCGGCGATAGGCAAGGCGCAGCGCGGTACGGTCAAGCGGGGCGGGCAAGGCAGGTCACTCCGGTTAGGGGTCTAGGCGCGCGGCTTAGCACTGGTTTCACAGGAAACCAATCATGCGCGGCGAAAGCGGCTGGAAACTGGCCAACCTGCAAAATTATCCAGCCGCAAGGCCCCCGGCGCAAGCTTTCCCGCCGCTGCGGAACTGGAGTAAGGGGCTGAAATGAGGGCCCCGTTCTTCCTTTTTGCCGCGGTGTTCGCGCTGACCGCGCCGCAAGTGCGGGCTGCGGGGCTGGACATGCCGCTTGGCCCGGCGCCGCGCGGGAGCGATCCCTATGCGGCAGCGGTCGCGCGTACGGTTCAGGCAATGATCGATTACACGCGCTGGCCCGATCAGCCCGATCCGCTGCTGCTTTGCACTGTTGGCGCGGTCAGCCATGCCGAACAGCTGGGAGAGCTGACGCTGGCCGATGGCCACAAGGTGCAGCACCGCCAGGTTGCGGCAAGTCCGGCGGCGCTGGGCGGCTGCGATGTCGTCTATCTGGGGGCCCTGGGCCTGACCGAACAACGCCAGTTGACCGGGGCCGTGCGTGGGCGCGCAGTACTGACAATTGCCGAGAGCGATCCCGATTGCCGCAGCGAAGCAATGTTCTGCCTGTTGCTCGAGCCCCAGGCGTTGAACTTCAGGCTCAATCTCGATGCGGTTTCGCGTTCCGGCCTCAAGGTCGATCCGCGCGTCCTGCGCATGGCCAAGGGAGGCATGTGATGCGCATGCCCGACCATGGACAATTGCCGACCCTGCGCGATCTGCTCGCCAAGGTGCACTTGCGCTTGATCCTGTTCGCCGTGGCCCTGGCAACGGCCAGCCTGCTGGTCAGCGGCGTGCTGGTAATCCGCGGCTATGCGCAGCGCAATCTCGACCTGATCGCCCATACCGTGGCCTATACCGTGGAGCCGGCGGTCGTATTCGGCGATCCCGATGCCGTGCGTGAGGGGATGGTCACCGTCGGCGCGGTTGGCGGGGTGGACCGGGTCGAGGTGAGCGATGCCTCGGGCCAGTTGCTGGCGCACTGGGAGCACCCCCACAGCGATTTCCATTCCTACGTCGAAAACCTGACCAACCGGATCCTCTGGCCGAACCCTTCGCGCGAGCAGATTGAGCGGGCGGGCAAGCCGATTGCGGAGGTAAGGGTCTATGGCAATTCGGAGGGCGTGTTGCGCTATGCCCTGTCGGGCGGGATCATCGCCCTATGCTGCCTTGGCCTGACGGTGATCGCAACGCGGATCCTGGCCCAGCGCCTGCAGCAGGACGTAATCAACCCGCTCGACCATGTGGCCCAGGTCGCTCACGCCGTGCGCAGCGAACGCGCGTTCGAGCGACGCGTGCCGTCATCGGGCATCGCCGAGATCGACCGCTTCGGGCAGGATTTCAACGCGCTCCTGGCCGAATTGCAGGGCTGGCATGCGGGGCTCACCTCCGAGAACGCAGAGCTGGCCCGGCGCGCGACCCATGATCCGCTGACCGGGCTGGGCAATCGGGCCCTGTTCGAAAGGCTGGTGAGCGATTGCATCGCCGAGGCGCTGCGCACCGGACAGTCATTCGCCGTGCTCTATCTCGACGTCGACGGTTTCAAGCAAATCAACGATGTGCACGGCCATGAATCGGGTGACGCGGCGCTGATCGCCGTGGCCCAGCGCCTGCGCAGCAGCGTGCGGAACATCGACTTTGCCTTCCGCCTTGGTGGAGACGAGTTCGCCGTGCTGCTCGCCCCTGTCTCCAGCCGCGTACATGTCGATGCGGTGCTGGAGCGGATCGATACGGCGATGGAAAGCCCGTTCCGCCTGCCGACTGGTGCCAGTGCTTCGACCACGGTGAGCACCGGGATCGCGTTTTATCCGGATGACGGGGTGTCGCCGCAGGACCTGCTGCGGCGCGCCGATGCGGAAATGTATGAGCACAAGAAGGGGCGCAGAGAGGAAAGTAATGAACGGAAAAACAATGCGTAAACTGATCGCGATGGTCATTCTGGCCGCACTTGCCGCTTGCGCCACCGTGCCGCATGGCGGGTTCTCTTCTCGTCAGGCCAAGGCGCTTGAGGCGACCGGGTTCAAGCGGGTTGGCGACAACTACGAATTGGGGATGGCGGACCGGGTGCTGTTCGATTTCGACCAGTCGGACCTGAATACGGGGACCGCCGGGATCATCGACAATGTCGCCAATGTCCTGCTCAAGGTGGGCATTCATGGCGCCGGTGTGGAAGGACATACCGATGCGATGGGCAGTTCCGACTACAACCAGCGCCTGTCCGAGCGCCGGGCAGTGTCGGTCAAGATGGAGCTGGTCCGCGCAGGCATGAAGGACAGCGCGATCCGGGCCGCGGGTTATGGCGAATCGCGGCCGATTGCCGATAATGCAACCGAGGAAGGCCGGGCGCAGAACCGCCGGGTGGTGATCGTCGTAACCCCGGCAGATGCCGTGCCTTTGCGCAACTGATCCGCACCGAGTTTGCCCTTCCTTGTAATGCGGCTATGACGGGGCGATGACTTTCGCCCCGTCCCGCTGGCAGTTCTGGATCGATCGCGGCGGCACTTTCACGGATGTCGTTGCCCGCGCGCCCGATGGCCGGGTGCTGTCCGCCAAGCTGCTTTCCGAAGATCCGGCGCGCGCCAAAGATCCCGCGCAGGCCAGCGATGCCGCTGTGGCCGCGATCCGCCTGCTGACCGGAGTGAGCCAGGGGCCGCTGCCCGCTGCCGAAGTGCGGATGGGCACCACGGTGGCGACCAATGCCTTGCTAGAGCGCAAGGGCGAGCCGACCGTGCTCGCCATTACGCGCGGGTTCGGCGATGCGCTGCGGATCGGCACGCAGGACCGGCCGGAACTGTTCGTGCGGCACATCGTCCTGCCCGAGCCGCCCCATGCCCGCGTGATCGAGATTTCCGAGCGGGTGATGGCTGACGGCACGGTCGAAACGCCGCTGGACGAGGCCGCCGCGCTCACCGCTTTTCGCGCCGCCGTGGCGGATGGGCTGCGCTCCATCGCGATCGTCCTGATGCACGGCTGGCGCTTTCCGGCGCACGAGGCGCGATTGGCCGAACTGGCGCGCGAGGCGGGCTTCGCGCAGATCTCGGTCAGCCACCGGCTCGCCCCGCTGATCAAGCTGGTGCCGCGCGGCGATACGACGCTGGTCGATGCCTATCTCTCGCCGGTGCTGCGCCGCTATGTCGACCAGTTTTCGGGCGAACTGGGCGGCCATATCCGCCCGCTGTTCATGCAAAGCTCGGGCGGGCTGATCGAGGGGGGCAGGTTCCACGGCAAGGATGCGATCCTGTCAGGCCCGGCGGGCGGGATCGTCGGCATGGCGAAAACGGCCGAAGGATCGGGCGCGACCCGCGTGATCGGGTTCGACATGGGCGGCACCTCCACCGACGTCAGCCACTATGCCGGCAGTTACGAGCGCGATAGCGAGACGCGCGTCGCAGGCGTCAGGATCCGCGCGCCGATGCTGCGCATCCACACGGTTGCTGCCGGAGGCGGTTCGATCTGCCGGTTCGATGCCGGACGCCTGGTGGTCGGCCCGGAAAGCGCGGGCGCGGTGCCGGGGCCGGCCTGCTATCGCCGCGGCGGACCGCTGACCGTGACCGACTGCAACGTCATGCTGGGCAAGATCGTGCCCGAGCATTTCCCCGCGCTGTTCGGCCCAAATGGCGACCAGCCGATCGACCGCGATGTGGTGGCGAAAAAGTTCGCGGCCCTGTCTGCCGAGATCGCCGCCGAAACCGGGCAGGCGATGTCCGGAGAGCAGATTGCCGAGGGCTTTATCCGCATTGCCGTTGCCAACATGGCCCACGCGATCAAGCAGGTCAGCGTGGCGCGCGGGCACGATGTGACCAGCCACGTGCTGGCCTGCTTTGGCGGCGCGGGCGGACAGCACGCCTGCCTGGTGGCCGATGCCCTGGCGATGGACACGGTGCTGGTCCACCCGCTGGCAGGGGTGCTGTCGGCCTATGGCATGGGCCTCGCCAGCGAAGCGGCGGTGCGCGAGGCAGGCCTTGGCCTGTCGCTGGCGCCGGGCGTCGAGGCCGAGGTGGAGCGCCTGCGCGCTGCCCTGTCCGATCAGGCCGAGGCGCAATTGGGCAGCCCCGCGACCCGGATCGAGGCGCGGCTGTTCGTGCGGCGCGAAGGCTCCGAAAACGCGATCGAGCTGGAACCGGGGCCCGCCGATGAGGTTGCCGCCGCCTTCGCAGCCGCGCATCTGGCCGAGTTCGGCTATGCCGGAACCGGGGCGCTGGTGATCGACAGGGTGCGGGTCGAGGCCGCGTCAGAGGACATTTCCGCCGCGCAGCTGCGCTGGCCCTTGCCCGAGGCGTCTGCGCCGCCGCTCGGCAAGACGCGCTGCTTCCTTGATGGCGGGGCGCACGAAGTGCCGGTGCACGACCGCGCAGGGCTTGCCGCCGGATTCAACGCGCCAGGGCCATTGATCGTGATCGACGCGCTGGCGACCACGGTGGTCGAGCCGGGCTGGCAGGTGGCGGTCGACGCCGATGGCACGCTGCGCCTGACCCGCCATGCGCCGCGCGCCCGGCAGATCGCCAGCGGGACCGACGCCGATCCGGTGCGGCTCGAAGTGTTCAACGGCCTGTTCATGGCGATTGCCGAGGAAATGGGCAGCGCGCTCGCCCGCAGCGCCAGCTCGGTCAATATTCGCGAACGGCTCGATTTTTCCTGTGCGCTGTTCGATGCGCAGGGGCGGCTGGTGGCCAACGCGCCGCATATGCCTGTGCACCTTGGCTCAATGGGCGAAAGCGTCGGCGCGGTGCTGGCGGTGCGAGGGAATGTTCGCGATGGTCGCGGCATCCGGCGCGGCGATGCCTATGTGCTCAACGCGCCCTATGCGGGCGGCACGCACCTGCCCGACATTACCGTGGTTATGCCGGTATTCGTAGATGGGGATGGGGACGCGCCAAGCTTCTTCGTTGCCGCGCGCGGGCATCATGCCGATGTTGGCGGGATCGCGCCGGGGTCGATGCCGCCGGATAGCCGCACGATCATGGATGAGGGCGTGCTGCTCGAAAACGTGCTGCTGGTCGACGAGGGCCGGTTCTGCGAGGGCGAGCTGCGCGCGATCCTGGGCAGCGGGCCGCACCCCGCGCGCAATATCGACCAGAACATCGCCGATCTTTCCGCGCAACTGGCCGCCTGCTCGCGCGGCGCTGCGGGGCTGGCGGCGGCCTGCGCCGAACACGGCCGCGATGTCGTCAGTGCTTATATGGGCCACGTCCACGCTAATGCCGAAGAAGCCGTGCGGCGGCTTGTTTCGCGGCTGGAGGACGGCGCGTTCCGCTATGCGATGGACAACGGGGCCGAGATCGCGGTGGCGGTGCGCATCGACCGGGCGGCGCGGCACGTGACCATAGACTTTGCCGGAACCAGCGCGCAGCTTTCCGGCAATTTCAACGCGCCATTCTCGGTCGTGCGGGCGGCGGTGATGTATGTCCTGCGCACCATGATCGACGAGCAGATCCCGATGAACGAAGGCTGCCTGGCCCCGGTCACGATCCTGGTTCCCGAAGGTTCGATGCTGCGCCCGCGCTTTCCCGCTGCCGTGGTGGCGGGCAATGTCGAGACCAGCCAGGCGGTCACCGACGCGCTGTTCGGCGCCTTTGGCGCGATGGCGGCGGCGCAGGGGACGATGAACAATTTCACGTTCGGGACCGAGCGCTATCAATACTACGAAACCATCGCGGGTGGCGCGGGCGCGGGGCCGGACTTTGACGGGGCCAGCGCGGTGCAGACCCATATGACCAACAGCCGCCTGACCGATCCCGAAGTGCTGGAAACGCGCTTTCCGGTGCTGCTCGAAGAGTTCGCCATCCGGCACGGATCGGGCGGGGCGGGGGCGCATCGGGGCGGCGATGGCGCGGTACGGCGGGTGCGGTTTCTCGAAGCCATGCAGGCCGGGATCCTCTCCAACCGCCGCCACGTGCCGCCCTTCGGTTTGGCCGGGGGTGAGCCGGGAGCCTTGGGAGTCAATAGCTTGCGCCGGACCTCAGGCGAGGTTGAGGTTTTGAAATCGACCGCCGGGGTGCAGGTTGGCCCCGGCGATGTGATGGTCATCGAGACGCCGGGCGGGGGAGGCTACGGAAAAGCATGAACCTGCTCATCCTCTCCGGCATCGCGGTCATGACGCTGGGCTTCGTGCTGCGCTTCAACCCGCTGCTGGTCGTAGTCGCGGCGGCGGCGGTGACGGGGTTGGCAGCGGGAATGGACCCCCACGCCATCGTCTCGGCCTTTGGCAAGGCCTTCAACGACACCCGCTATGTCAGCGTGATCTGGATCGTGTTGCCGGTGATCGGGCTGCTGGAACGCCACGGTCTGCAGGAACGCGCCCGCGCGCTGGTCGCGGCGATGAAGGGGGCGACGCTGCCGCGCCTGCTCACCGGCTACCTGCTGCTGCGCCAGATCACGGCGGCGATGGGGCTGACTTCGGTGGCAGGCCATGCGCAGACCGTGCGCCCGCTGCTTGCCCCGATGGCCGAGGCGGCAGCGCAGCCAAAGGATCAGGCTGAAGCCGACGAGATCAAGGCGCTGGCCGCCGCAACCGACAATATCGGGCTGTTCTTTGGCGAGGACATCTTCATTGCGATTGGTTCGATCCTGCTGATGAAGGGCTTTCTTGAGCAGCAAGGGATCGAACTTACCCCGTTCGAGCTTTCCGTCTGGGCAATTCCCAGCGCGATCCTCGCCTTCCTGATCCACGCAACGCGCTTGTGGCTCTATGCGCGGAGGCGGGGATGATCGGGCTGCATCAGGTCTATATCGTCGCCGGGCTGACCTTTGCGGCCTTTGCCCTGCTTTCGGCGCGCGATGCCAGCAATCCCCGGCGGCTGGCCAACGCCGCGTTCTGGGGACTGCTCGCCGTCTCGATGCTGGCGGGGGACCGGATCGGCGATTTCGGCAATGGTCTGCTGGTGCTCGCACTGGTCGGGATTGCCGGCTTCGGCGGATTGGGGCGCGGCGAGGTGGCAACCGATCCAGCGGAGCGCACAGCCAAGGCCGAGCGCTACGGCAACCGCCTGTTCCTGCTGGCAGCGGTGATCCCGTTCGCCGCACTGGGCGGCACGCTGGGCTTCAAGCTGCTGCCCGGCCTGGTCGATCCCAAGCAGGTGACCCTGGTCAGCCTCGCTATGGGCGTGCTGCTGGCGCTTGGCATCGGCCTCGTCTGGCTGCGCCCGCGTCCGCTTGCGCCGCTGGAGGAAGGCCGCCGCCTGATGGACGCGGTCGGCTGGGCGGCGGTCTTGCCGCAGATGCTTGCCAGCCTTGGCGCGGTCTTTGCGCTTGCCGGGGTGGGGCAGGTGGTCGGCGATCTCGCCACCGCCGTAATCCCCGAGGGCAGCCGGCTTGGCGCGGTGGTGGCCTATGGCCTCGGCATGGCGGCCTTTACCATGGTGATGGGCAATGCCTTTGCGGCGTTCCCGGTGATGGCCGCCGCGATCGGCCTGCCGCTGCTGGTCCACCAGTATCACGGCGATCCGGCGGTAATCGCGGCGATCGGGATGCTGGCGGGGTTCTGCGGCACGCTGATGACCCCGATGGCGGCGAACTTCAACGTGGTCCCCGCCGCGCTGCTCGATCTTGCTGACCGCAACGCCGTTGTGAAGGCGCAGGTGCCGACCGCCCTGCCGCTGCTGGTGGTCAATATCGCTCTCATCTGGTTCCTGGCTTTCCCATGACGACACTCGACCCCGCATTTGCTGCCCGCGCGATGGCCCTGACGCTGGGCCACCTGACCCGCGAATACCCGCACAAGCTGGACCACGTGATGGACGGCCCCGGCGACGTGCTGGAACCGCACGTGCTCCATCCGATCTTCCACGGCAGCTTCGATTGGCACTCGTGCGTTCACGGCTACTGGCAGGTGTTGCGTCTTGCCCGACTGTTCCCGAACCTGCCTGAAGCCGAGGCCGTGCGCGTCCACGCGGCGCGGATGCTGACGGCGGAGAACTTCGCCGCCGAAACCGCCTACCTCTCCCGGCCCTCGGCGCGCGGGTTCGAGCGGCCCTATGGCTGGGGCTGGGCCTTGGCGCTGCACGGCGAGATGCGCCGCCACGATGCGCCGTGGAGCGGCAGCGCCGATGCCTTCGCGGCCGCCTTTGCCTCGCGGTTCAAGGACTTCCTGCCAAAGCAGACCTACCCGATCCGGGTCGGTACGCACTTTTCATCGCCTTTCGCCCTGACGCTGGCGCATGACTGGGCGGTGGAGCATGTCCCGGCGCTGGCCGCTTTGATCGCCACACGCGCGCAGGACTGGTTCGGGCCAGACCGCGCTTGCCAGGCCTGGGAGCCGGGCGGGGACGAGTTCCTGTCCCCCGCACTAACGGAAGCCCTGCTGATGAGCCGCGTGCTAGGTGCGGACTTCCCGGCGTGGTTCGATGCCTTCCTGCCGCAATGCGCGGCGGGCGATCCGGCAACCCTGTTTACCCCCGCCACCGTTTCCGACCGCAGCGATGGCAAGATTGCCCACCTCGACGGCCTCAACCTGTCGCGCGCCTGGTGCTGGCGCTATATCGCGGCGGCGCTGCCGACCGGGCACGCCGCTGTCGTTCCGGCGCGCGCGGCGGCGCAGCGCCACCTCGCCGCAGCGCTGCCGCACCTTGCCGACGATTACATGGGCGAACACTGGCTCGCCAGTTTCGCCCTGCTTGCGCTCGAAGCTCCGGTTTAGCCCGCGATATAGGGTGCGACGTCGGGCTGGCCGGTCCATGCGGTCTGCCCGCCATCGGCCACCACGATCGACCCGGTCATGTAGGACGCCGCGTCAGAGGCAAGGAAGCACACCACTTCGGCCATTTCGTCGGGCGTTCCGGCGCGGCCCATCGGGATCGAGCCGTGCCACACGCGCTTCAGTTCGGGCAACTGGTCGGTCGCGGCCGTCAGCGGGGTGGCGATCAGGCCGGGGCACAGCGCGTTGACGCGCAGCCCTTCGCGGGCATGGTCGATCGCCATCGAGCGGGTGTAATTGATCACCGCCGCCTTGGCCGCATTATAGGCAGTGAAGTTGTAGTCCCCGGCCATGCCCGAAATCGAGGCCGTGTTGACGATCGCGCCGCCGGGTTTTGGCATATGCGGGATCGCGGCGTGGCAGGCATAGAACACGGCGTTGAGGTCGATGGCGATCACGCGTTCCCACTCGGCGGGATCGAGATCGGGCGTCTTGCCGAAGCAGCCGACCCCGGCGTTGTTGAACAGGATATCGATCCGGCCATGCTGCGCCACCGCGGCAGCGATGGCGGCCTCGGTTTCGGCGCGCTTGGAAACGTCGGCGGCTAGCCCCAAGCCGCCCACCTCGGATGCCACTGCATCTGCGGCTTCCTGCGAAATGTCGACGATCACGCAGGTCGCGCCTTCGCGGGCCATCTGCCGCGCGGTCGCCGCGCCGATCCCCGATCCGCCGCCGGTGATGAAGGCTACCTTGTTGTTGAACCGCATCTCGTCCTCTCCGCTGTTTGTCTTGTTCAGTGCCGCTCAAGCGAGGGCGGATCGAAGTCCCATTCGCGATGCAGTTCCGTTGGGCTGCCCAGCAAACGCTCGACCAGTTCGATATGTCCCTGCTTCACCGCTTCGACCGCGCTCAGGATCATCGCGCGATTGGCGTTGAACATCAGTTCGATGGTCAGGCCGCGCATGTTCGAGCCAAGCAGGCGGCCGTGCACCAGGAACCGCCCAAGGTCCGTGATCCCCGCATCGCGCGCCAACTGGGCGTTCATCCGGTCGATCCGGCGATCCACGGGTTCGACGATGGGGCGCAGGCCCGTGGCCAGGGCATGGTCCCAACGTGAGGCGAGCAGGATTTCGGTAAGCGCGGTCGCGGGTGCGCTGTTGTGGACCTGCCAGGCGATATCGGCGAGCGCGATGAGCCGGGCGACGGGATCGCCGACCCGATCGAGCGCGCTGCGCGCGGTGTCCATCATCTCGCCCATCGCCACCTCGGCCACGGCCAGAATCAGGTCGTGGCGGGTGGGGAACTGGTTGAGCACCGAGCCGCGCCCGACGGCGGCTTCGGCCATCACCGCTTCGATGCTGGTCGCACCGTAACCGCCGCGCTGCAGACAGGTGATTGTCGCGCGCAGAAGTGCCTCGCGCGTGGCCTCGCCGCGCTTGTTGCGCCGCTTCTCGCTCGTGTCCCCCCGGGTCTTCATGGCATGATTATGGTCTAGGTTGACCAAAAATTGCAAGCCTGCAATGCTTGGACCAACAACAACACGGGATTGAGGATTCGCGGATGACCCAGCAACCGGCTCTGACGGGGGGCGACCTGCTTGCCCGGACCCTGCGCGAAGCAGGCGTTACCCAGGCCTTCGCGCTCCACGGCGGGCATCTTGAGGCGCTGCTCAAGGGCTGTGTCGAAAACAACATCGCGCTGCTCGATTTCCGGCATGAGGCCGCCGCCGGCCACGCCGCCGATGCCTATGCCCGCGCCACTTGCCAGCTTGGCGTGTGCATCGTCACGGCGGGGCCCGGCATCGCCAATGCGGTTCCGGCCGTCGCCAATGCCTTCCTCGATGCGGTACCGATGCTGTTCCTGATTGGCGCGCCACCGCTGCGCGAGGCGGAAACCAATCCGCTGCAGGGCGGGTTCGATCAGATCGCGATGCTGACCCCGATCACCAAGTGGGCACACCGTATCACCAACACCGAACGCATTCCCGACATTGCCGCGATGGCGATCCGCAAGGCGATGACCGGGCGGCGCGGGCCGGTGGTGCTCGAACTGCCGATCGACGTGCTGCATATGAGCGCCGACCCCCGCACCACGACCGCGCCTGCCGGGCTGATGGTCCGTTCGCGCCCGGCGCCGTCCGCCGCAGAGGCCGATGCCCTGATCGCGCTGCTCGCCGGGGCCGAGCGTCCCGCGATCATCGCGGGCGGCGATGCGCGCCAGGCCGATTGCGGCACGGAATTGCTTAAGTTCGCCGAGGTGAGCGGCATCCCGGTGTTCTCTAACAGCAAGGCGCAGGGGTTGCTGCCGCTGGATCATCCGCAGAACGCGGGGGCTCCGGGCGGGCTGGCCGTGCTGGGCCTGATGGGGCTGCCGCGTCCCGACGTGGTGCTGCTGCTCGGCGCGCGCATGGGGCTGCTGCTGGGTGGGCGCTCGGGCGGGATCGTTCCGCATGAGGCCACCCTGGCGCAGGTCTATTCCGACGCTGGCGAAATCGGGCGGATCAAGGATGTGGCCGTGGGCATTGCCGCCGATTGCCGCTCGACCCTGAAAGAACTGAACGCGCGCGCAGGGAAGGTGCAATGGCGCAAGCGCCCCGAATGGGATGCGCTGACCGGCGGGCTCAAGGCGCCGATGGACGCGCTGTTCCCCGATGCCCAGACTGAGGGCGGGATCCATCCCTACCACGCCGCCAAGATCATCATGGAAGTCACCGGGCCGGATGCGGCCTATGCCTTCGACGGGGGCGAGGCATCCTCGTGGGCGGGCGATCTGGTTCAGGTCAACGGCCCCGGTCAGGTCCAGGGGCATGGCTATCTCGGCTGCCTTGGCATCGGGCCGGGCTTTGCCATCGGCCTCGCCAAGGCTTTCCCCGGAAAGCGGGTGCTGCACGTGACCGGCGACGGGGCGATGGGCTTTCACATCCAGGAATTCGACACGATGGTCCGCCACGGCCTGCCGGTGGTGACGGTGGTGTTCAACAACCAGGTCTGGGGCATGTCGATCCACGGCCAGCAGATCATGTTCGGCGCGAACTATTCGGTGATCAGCCAGCTGCCGGGCAGCAACTATGCCAATATCGCCGCCGGGTTCGGCTGCCATGCCGAGCGCGTGAGCGACATCGGCGATCTGGCCGCCGCGATGGAGCGCGCCTTTGCCGCTGGCAAGCCCGCGCTGGTTGAGGTTATGACCGATCCCGCCGTGGTCCATCCGGTTACCCCGGCGATGCTTGGCAAGCCCGAAGGAGGCTCGAGCGAGATCGTGATTCCCTACTACGAAAACATTCCGCAGGGCTGAGGAGAGAGCCATGAAGGCAGTTGTGAAGCGCGGCAATGCGCTCGAACTCGATGTGAATTACGCCGATCCGACCCCGGGCGAAGGGCAAGTGCTGGTGCGCACGCTGGCTTGCGGGATCTGCGGATCGGACCTGCACGCGCTGCACCATCTTGACCACATGGCCGATATGTCGCGCCGGTCGGGCTCGCTCTCTAACCTCGATACCAAGGCCGACATGGTGTTCGGCCACGAGTTCGCTTTCGAAGTGCTCGATTACGGCGTGAACACCGCGCGCCGCCTGCCGGTTGGCACGGTCTGCACCAGCCTTCCGGCGGCAGCCGGGCCGCAGGGGATGGAGCTGGTGGGCTATTCCAACCGCTTCCCCGGCGGCTTCTCCGAAATGATGGTGCTGCAGGCCGATCTGCTGCTGCCCGTGCCCGAAGGCCTGCCGGTGGACCTTGCCGCGATGACCGAGCCGTTTGCCGTGGGTGAACACGCGGTCGCCCGCGCGCGGCTCGATCCGCGCACCGTGGCGATGGTGATCGGCTGCGGCCCGGTGGGCCTTGCGGTGATCGCCGCATTGAAGCTGCGCGGCGTCGGCCCGATCGTCGCCGCCGACCTTTCGGCAGAACGCCGCAAGACCGCCGAGGCGATGGGCGCAGACATCGTGATCGACCCGGCTGAGGGCTCGCCGCATGACCAGTGGGCCAGCCTTGGCGTGGCGCAGAGCCTGGCCGAAGCCTCGGTCTGGGCGATGACCTGCAAGGAAAGCCGCCCCGCCGTGGTGTTCGAATGCGTCGGCGTGCCCGGCATGATCCAGTCGCTGCTCGAAAACGGGCCTCCGGGCGCGCAGATCGTGGTGGTTGGCGTGTGCATGGAAACCGACCGGTTCGAACCCGGCATCGCGATCAACAAGCAGATGGGGCTGGACTTCGTGTTCGGTTATTCGCCCGAGGAATTCGCCGGCACGCTGCACAACATCGCCGATGGCAAGATCGCGGCCTCGACCGTGCTGTCGGGCACGGTCGGGCTGGACGGGGTGGCCGAAGCGTTCCGCCGCTTGTCGAGCGAACCGTCACTGGTCAAGGTGCTGGTCAAACCGTAAGCTTCACGGCGATGACCGCACTTTCCAGCCTGCCGCCACCCACCGTCACCATCTTCGAGCAGATGTCGGGCCTTGCCCGCGAGCTTGGAGCGATCAACCTTGGGCAGGGCTTTCCCGACATGCCCGAGGACGACACGCTGACGGGCGCGGCGGTGCGTTCGCTGACCGGGCGGTCGAACCAGTACCCGCCGATGCGGGGTCTGCCCGAACTGCGCGGCGCGATTGCCGGGTGGTATGGCGCTGCGCAAGGGCTTGAAGTCGCGCCCGAAGAGGTTGTCGTCACGTCCGGGGGCACCGAGGCGCTCGCCGCCTCGATCCTGGCGCTGGTGCGCCCGGGCGACGAGGTGATCCTCGTCCAGCCGCTTTACGATGCCTATTTGCCGCTGGTTCAGCGCGCGGGCGGCATCGCGCGGCTGGTCAGCCTGACCCCGCCGGACTGGGCCTTGCCGCTGGGCGATCTGGAAGCTGCGATCACGCCGAAGACCCGGCTGCTGATCCTCAATACGCCGAACAATCCCACTGGCACGCAGCTGGACCGGGCGACCCTCGAAGCCATCGGCGCGCTGGCCGAACGCCACGATTTCTTCGTGCTGAGCGACGAGGTGTGGGAAGGGATGCTCTATGACGGCGCGGAGCACATTTCGGTGCTGGCGATCCCTTCGCTGCGCGGCCGCGCGGTCAAGGTCGGTTCGGCGGGCAAGATCTTTTCACTGACCGGCTGGAAGGTCGGCTGGGTGGTGGCCGCACCAGCCATCGCCGCTGCCATTGCCGACCGGCATCAGTTCATCACTTTTACCACCGCCACGCCGCTGCAATGGGCCGTGGCCGAAGGGCTGGCCTTGCCGAGCAGCTGGTTCGCCACGCACCGCGCCCGCTATGCCCATGCGCGTCAGCGGCTGGTCAGCGCATTGACGGCGGGCGGATTCAGCCTGCTGCCCGCGCAAGGCACCTGGTTCGTGGTCGCGGACCTTGCCGCTTCCGGCCTGCCCGCCGACGATGTTACCGTGGCGACCCGGCTGATTCGCGAGGGCGGCGTCGCATCGATCCCTGTCTCGGCCTTTTATGCCGAGGCGCCGGAACGCGGATACCTGCGGCTGTGCTTTGCCAAACAGGATGCCACGCTGGATGAAGCGGCGGCGCGGCTGGTGCGCTTCCGCACGGGACAACGAACAATTGGCCGCATCGGTTGCGAAACGGGACTTGCCGCCCCGGCGCAGCCATGCAAGCCTGCACACAAACACAGGTAATGGGCGAGAGAGATGCATTACAAGGAACTGGAAGCAGCGCGCAACGAATTGACCGGCCCGGGCGGCGTGTTCGAGATCGTCGAGCAGGAAATCCGCGGGCAGATGCTGCGCTGCTACAAGAACGCCCCGCCCACGGTGCGCGATTTCTGGCTTTCGACCGCCGCCTTCGCGGACCGCGACTACCTGATCTATGGCGATGAACGGATCACCTACGCGCAGGCGCACGAACAGGTTGCCGCAATCGCCGCATGGCTGATCGAACAGGGCGTTCAGCCGGGCGAGCGCGTTGCGATTGCCATGCGCAACTATCCGGAATGGATGCTGGCCTATTGGGCCTGTGTGTCCTGCGGGATCGCCGTGGTCGGGATGAACGCCTGGTGGACCACCGAGGAAATGGCCTATGCGCTGGAGGATTCCGATCCCAAGGTCATGTTCCTCGACGCCGAACGGCTCGAACGCTTCCGCGGCTGCACCGAGCTGGCCGGCAAGATCAAGCTGGTCGGCGTGCGGCTGGATAGCTGGCCCGCCGATGTCACCCCCTGGGCCGATGTCATCGCCCACGGCGGCGCCATGCCCGACATCGCCGTCGATCCCGACAGCGACGCCTGCATCTTCTATACCTCGGGCACCACCGGCCATCCCAAGGGCGCGCAGCTGACCCACCGGGGTTGCGTGGCGAACCTCATGAACCTGCTCTACGCCGGGGCGTCTTCGGCGGCTGCGGTTGAAAAGGCGACCGGCGTTGCCCCGCCGGCCGATCCGCCGATCCCGGTCGCGCTGCTGACCACGCCGCTGTTCCATGTGACGGCCAACAATTGCGGTGCCTATGCGTGCACCGCGCTCGGCGGCAAGCTGGTGCTGATGTACCGCTGGGATGCGGGCGAAGCGCTGAAGCTGATCGCGCGTGAAGGCGTGACCACGATGAGCGGCGTGCCGATCATGGCGCGCGAAGTGATCAATCACCCCGATTTCGCCACGACCGACACTTCCAGCCTGACTGCGCTGGCCGGCGGCGGGGCGCAGGTTCCGCCGGACCTGGTGCTCAAGATCGAGGAGCAGGTCACCACCGCACGGCCCGGCACGGGCTATGGCATGACCGAAACCTGCGGGATCATTACCTCGATCTCGGGCGACTTTTTCGTCGACAAGCCCGATAGCGCCGGGCCGGCCATGCCGACCTTCGAAGCCGCCTGCTTCGACGATGACGGCAACCGCCTGCCCGATGGCGAGATCGGTGAGCTGTGGGTCAAGGGTTCGTGCGTGATCAAGGGCTATATCAACCGGCCCGAGGCCACTGCCGCTTCGATCACCGACGGCTGGCTCCACACCGGCGACGTCGCCCGGATCGATGAGCACGGGTTCATCTTCATCGTCGATCGCAAGAAGGACATGGTCCTGCGCGGGGGCGAGAACGTCTATTGCGCCGAGGTTGAATCCGCGATCTATCGCCACCCGGCTGTGGCCGAATGCTGTGTCTTTGGTGTGCCGGACGACCGGCTGGGCGAGGAAGTGGGCGTGGCGGTGGTGCTCAAGCCCGGCGCCAACCTTTCGGCCGAGGACCTGCGCGAGGATTGCGGGCGGCACATCGCCAAGCACAAGTGCCCGCGCTACGTCTGGTTCATGGACGAGCCGCTGCCGCGCAATGCCAGCGGCAAGTTCCTGAAGCGCGAACTGCGAGACCGGCTGAGCCCCGAAGTGGTTGCCGCCTGATCGCTTTGCGGTAGCGCCCATTGCTTTGCGCTAGCGCAAGGACACCGCGATCAATGCGTGACATGGGCGGGGCTGCAAACTAAGGCCCCGTCCGTGCACTCGCTTCGCACCTTCCTGCGGCGTAACCGCGCCCTGACCATGTTCGTGGTCGTGGCGGCGCTGTGCCTGAAGGCGGCGATGCCGGCCGGGTTCATGCTGGAAACCAAGGGCCGGGTGCTTACCGTCGCGCTCTGCTCCGATGCCAGCGGCACGGCGCTGACCCAGGATATCGTGATCGTGGCGCACGGCGAACAGGGCGGCGGGCACCCGGTCAAGGCCGATGCGGCCTGTCCCTATGGGGCGCTGTCGATGGCCTCGCTCGGCGGTGCCGACGTGGTGCTGCTCGCGGCGGCAATCGCCTTCATTCTCGCGCTTGGCTACCTCGCGGCGCGCGTCCCGCCGATCCGGCGGCTTACCCACATCCTGCCGCCCCTGCGCGGCCCCCCGGCGCTGGCCTGACAGCCGCCAGCTGACGGCACGATCGCGCGCGTGCGGGCCATGTCCTGCGCGGGCGATGCTCCTGCCGCAGCCCCCATCAACCACGCCCAAGCACCGCATGCCCGCGGTGCCCGATCAAGCCTTTCCCGCGCGAGAGCGGGGTTCCGATCGGTCGGCGTGGACCATTTCAGGAGTACCGACATGACCATGTCGTTTCGTTCGATTGCCGCCGCTGCGCTCTGCGCAGCTGTTGCCGCCCCCTTGGCTGCCGCTGCCGCACAGGTTGGCAGCATTACGATTTCAGCCCCATGGGCACGCGAAACTGCGCCCGGGCAGGCCAACGGCGGCGGGTTCCTGTCCATCGCCAACACCGGCAAGGCCGACGACCGCCTGCTAGGCGCGAGTTCGCCCGCAGCCCGCGAAGTCCAGCTTCATTCGATGGAGATGGATGGATCGGTCATGCGCATGCGCCAGGTGACCGGGGGGATTGCCGTGCCCGCTGGGCAGACCGTCAGGCTGAAGCCCGGCAGTCTCCACCTGATGTTCATCGGTCTCAAGCAGCCGCTGAAGCGCGGCGAGGCGGTTCCAGTCACGCTGCGCTTCGAACGGGCTGGCACGATCAAGGTGCGCCTTGCCGTGCAGCCGGTCGGCGCAATGGAGGCCGGCAATGGCGGACATTGAGCTTGAGCCGATCGAAGCGGGCTTCGGCGAGGGCGATGGCGGCAAGGGCGACGGCGGCGAAGGCGGCAACCCCGCCTCGCTCGGCTGGCTGCTCTGGCTGGTCGCAGGCTTGCTGCTGGCGATTGGCGCACTTGTCATGCTGGGCAGGAACGATAGTCCGGCCTTGTCCGAAACCAACCTCGGCGGGCCGTTCACCCTGACCGCATCCGACGGTTCGGTCGTGACGGAGCAGACCTTCGCGGGCAAGCCCTTCGCGATCTACTTCGGCTACACGCGCTGCCCGGACATCTGCCCGACCAGCCTCGCCCGGCTGGCGCGGCTGCGCCAGAAGCTGGGCAAGGATGGCGACAGGTTCGACATCGTCTTCGTCTCGGTCGATCCCGAGCACGACAAGCCGGCCGCGATCGGCGAATACGTCAAGCTGTTCGGCACCCCGATCATCGGCCTGACCGGGACCGAGGCACAGCTCAAACAGGCCGAGCGCGGCTATGGCATCTTCGTCAACAAGGTGCCGCAAGCGGGCGGCGATTACCTGATCGACCACACCGCCGCGACCCTGCTGGTCAACCGGCAGGGCCGTGTCACCGAAATCATCGACCATGAAGAAACCGACGCCTCCGCGCTTGCCAAGCTCAAGCACGTGATCGGCTGACCATCTGATTTACAAGGATTATTGCACAATGACTTTCCGTATCCTGCTTGCTGCAAGCACCATGCTGTTTCCCGCCGCTGCCTTTGCCCAGGAAGCGACTGCGCTTCCCCCGGTGGCGGTTGATAGCGACAATCCGACCGAGACCATCGGCACTGCGCCGCTTGCGGGCACCGAACTGGGGCAAGACAAGCTGCGCCAGTCGAGCACCAGCGACACCGCCGACCTGCTCAGCCAAATCCCCGGCGTCAGTGCCAATACCGGCGGCGGTTTTTCCTCGATGCCGGCGATCCATGGCCTGAACGAACAGCGCCTCAAGATCACCGTCGATGGCCATCCGATCGACGCGGCCTGCCCCAACGATATGAATTCGCCGCTGTCCTACACGGTGCCGCAGACGCTTGGATCGGTCCATGTCGTTACCGGCGTTGCCCCGGTCAGCATGGGCGGTGACAACATCGGCGGCGTGATCGCGGTGTCCAGCCCTGCGCCGGTCTTCGCCAGCGGGGAAAGCCTGCTGGCCTCGGGCGAGGCTTCGGCCTTCTATCGCTCCAACGGCGACGGGTTCGGTGGTTCGCTGCGCCTGACGCTGGCAACCCGCACTCTCAGCGCGACCTATACCGGCAGCTACACACAGGCGCAGCAGTACGAAGGCGGCGGCAATCGCGGCCTTGTCCGCTCCACCGAATATGCCAAGACCGACCATGCGCTCGACCTGGCGCTGCAGACCGGGGCAGGGCTGTTTCGTCTGAAGGGCGGTTATCACTTTTCACCCTACGAAGGCTTTGCCAACCAGGCGATGGACATGGTTTCGAACAAGTCGTGGTTCGTGAATGCGGGCTACGAGGGTGAGTTCGACTGGGGCTCGCTGCGCCTTACGGCCGATTACCGCGACACCGACCACGAAATGAACTTCCTCGAGGACAAGCTCCCCGGCGACATGCCGATGCTGACCGAGGTTCACACCTTCTCCGCTTCGGCCAAGGTCGAACTGCCGGTTTCGGCGCGCGATACGCTGCACTTTGGCGGGGAATACCACCACCAGTGGCTCAACGATTACTGGCCCGCCGTACCCGGTTCGATGATGATGGGTCCGAACA
Source organism: Novosphingobium sp. (assembly GCF_041915465.1). GTDB lineage: Bacteria > Pseudomonadota > Alphaproteobacteria > Sphingomonadales > Sphingomonadaceae > Novosphingobium. The sequence continues at coordinate 25,385 of NZ_JAYSBK010000011.1, forward strand.
CGTACATCAATCTCAACGCCGCGCACCGCGACCGGATTGGCGGCTATGGCGAGTGGGAAGCCCACTGGAGTGAGCGCCTGTCGAGCGTGATCGGCGTGCGGCTTGACCGGGTGTCGATGAACACCGGCACGGTCCAGCCCTATTCGATGATGAATGCCTTCGATGTGGCGACCGCTGCCACCTTCAACGCCGCAGACCGCCAGCGCACCGACCACAACTGGAGCGCATCGGCGCTGGTCAGCTATGCCCTTGGCGAAGGCGCGACGATCGAGGTGGGCTATGCCCACAAGGCGCGCTCGCCCAATCTCTACGAGCGCTATTCGTGGGGCCAGGGCGGCATGGCGAGCCGGATGATCGGCTGGTACGGCGATGGCAACGGTTACGTTGGCAACCTCAATCTCAAGAGCGAGCGCGCCGATACGCTGAGCGCCGCGCTGGACCTGAAGGGCGCGAATGGCGGCTGGTCGCTCAGGATCGCGCCCTATTACACCCATGTCAGCGACTACATCGACGCCGTGTTCGTCAAGCCGATCACCAATATGATGGCGATGCCCACCCCCTTCGTGCAGCTGCAATTCGCCAACCAGGAAGCCGAGTTCTATGGCCTCGACGTGTCGGGGCAGCTCGTACTGGCACGCGGGGAAGGGCAGGACGCCACTTCGCTGACCGGCTCGCTCGCCTGGCTGCACGGGCAGAACCTGGCCGACCACGGCCCGCTCTATCACCAGATGCCGCTCGACCTGAAGCTCGCCCTCCAGCACCGCGCCGGGCCGATCGAGGCCGGCGTGGAACTGGAATGGGTGGCCGAAAAGACCCGCGTCGATGCCACCCGCAACGAACCGCGCAGCGATGCCTATGCGCTGGTGAACCTGCGGCTGGGCTACGATCTTGGCCCGGTTCGCCTGTCGATGGAGGTTGAGAACCTGTTCGACAAGGCCTACGACCTGCCGCTCGGCGGGGTCTCGCTGGGTGACTACAAGGCGACCGGCGTGCTGCGCGCCGTGCCGGGCAAGGGGCGCTCGGTGAACTTCGGCATCAGCACGGCGTTCTGAGCCATGGACGAGGGCGGGCGCGTGCGGATCGGGTCTGCGCTGGCGGCGCTTGCGCTGCACGTGCTCGCCTTTGCCGCAGCCATTGCCATCGGCAGCTCTGGCGCCGCTCCGGGCAAAAGCAAGACCGATCACCTGACGGTCATCGCGCTCGAGCCGCCGCGCCCCAGTCAGCCGGCGGTACGGCCGCGTTCTGTGGCGGCACCTACCCAATCCGAACCATCCGCAATGCCCAAGACCGTGCTGCAAGTCCCGCCCCCCGGGCTTGTAACGCGCGGTCCGGCGGCGGCGGTGGCTGAAGCTAAGGCGCTGCCTCCCCAGGCAGCCGAGGCAGCAGCCCCGCCGCCGCCACCCCGTTCGGCGCCGCCATCGCCAACTGCACTGGGCAGTTACACACGCACCCTGTGGCAGCATATTGCCGCGCACCGCCCGCGTGGGATCCGCATGAGCGGGATCACGGTGCTGCGCTTTCGCCTGTCGCCGCAGGGTGCGCTGCTTTCGGCGGAGGTCGCGACGTCCAGTGGCAATCTAAACCTCGACAAGATCGCGCTGCGAACCGTGCGGCAGGCCATACCAATGCCCCCGCCGCCCGATGGGGCGACGGGGGATCAGTTGGTCTTCACCGTCGCGGTGGAGTTCAATTAGTCTTCGATCAGGACCAGACTGGACTTCTCGCTACCGCACTGCGGGCAGTACCAGTCCTCGGGAATGTCCTCATACCGGGTGCCGGGGGGCAGATCGTCCTCCGGCAGGCCGAGTTCCTCGTCATAGATCATGCCGCAATAGTCGCAGCGATACTTGCGAAATGGCGCGCCGGACATGGCTTCAGTCCATTTCGAAGCGGATCGGCACGGCCTTCGGCCCGCAGACGAATTCGCTTTCCGCCATGCGCATTTCGCCTGCCGCCTCGACCTTCTTCAGGCGCGGGATCAGCGTGTTCCACAGCGCGTTGATCTCCATCCGCGCGAGGTGGATGCCAAGGCAGATATGCCCGCCGAACCCGAAGCCGACATGGCGGTTGGGGCTGCGGTGGATGTCGAACTTGAAGGGATCGGGGAAGGCGTCCTCGTCGCGGTTGGCCGAGAGATAGGAGAGGTAGACCAGGTCGCCCTTCTTGATGGTCCGGCCCTTGATCTCGTAATCCCGCGTGGCCGAGCGGACGAACTGCTGCACCGGAGTTGCCCAGCGGATCGTTTCCTCGACAAAGCCCGCGATCAGCGAGGGATCGGCCTTCAGTTCATCGAGCAGGCCGGGATTGTTGGCCAGCGCCCACATCCCCGTGCCGGTGGCCGCCGCCGTGGTGTCATGCCCGGCGGTGGAGGCGATCACGAAGTAGCTGATCAGCGCGCGGTGTTCCAGCGGGCCGCCGTCGATCTTGCCGTTGGCGATCACCGAGGCGAGGTCATGGCGCGGGCAGCGCTGCCGGTCGGCGATGACCGGGGTGTAATATTTCTCGAACTCCTCGAACACGATGGACCAGGTCTTGGTGATCTCGGCCGGGTCGGTCACGTCGGAGCCGGGACGCTTGAGGTCCGGATCGGCATAGGTGAACAGCCACTGGGTCAGTTCCAGCATCTTGGGGTGGTCTTCTTCCGGCACTCCGATGATGTCGAGCACGACCTTGAGCGGGTAGTAAAACGAGATGTCGGTAAAGTCGCACTCGGGCGCCTTGGCGGCGAGCTGGTCGGCATAGGCCTCGGCGATCTTGGCGACCATCGGCTTGAGCTGATTGACCGCGTCCAGGGTAAGCGCCGGGGCGGCAACGTCGCGGTACTTCTTGTGCTCGGGCGGATCGAGCTGGACCAGGCTGCGGAACACGTTCGACTGGCCGCCGGTATATTCGCGCACCAGCGCTTCGCCAGCCTGGCTGATCAGCGTCTTGGAGCGGTCGCCCGAGTGGAAAATATCGTCCTGGCGCGCGATTTCGCGCAGGTCCGCCATCTTGGTGACGATCCAGTGCGGATCATAGCCCGGCACTTCGACCTGGTTCAGCGGATAATCGCGGCGCAGCCGGGTGAACAACGCCTCCACATCCTCGCGGTGCGCGTAGGAGGCGGGGTTGAAGATCGGCGCGACCAGTTCGGCCGGGATCTTTTTGTGGGTCAACGTATCAGTCATGGCCTGCTCCCAAGCCCGGTTTTTCCGGGAATTGGGTCTAGGTTGCGCACCCTAGGTCGATTCAAGCAAGCCCAGCGCAGGGTTTGGCAAGCGGGTGAGCAATTTTGGGCCAATTGCCCACCCGCTGTGCCGAATTGTCAGCCCTTCTTGACCGAGATGGTCTGGGCGGCGGTATATTCCATCAGGCCCTCGCGCCCGCCTTCGACCCCGATGCCCGACTGGCGGCGGCCGCCAAAGGCGGCAACGGGGCTGAGGTACTGGGTTTCGTTGACCCACACCGTGCCGCTGGCGACGCGCTCGGCAATCGACAGCGCGCGGTCGGTATCCGCGCCCCAGACCGAACCGCCAAGACCGTATTCGCTGGCATTGGCGCGGGCGATGGCGTCTTCCACGTCATCGAACTTCAAGAGCGGCAGCACCGGGCCGAACTGCTCTTCCTGCACGATGCGGCTGGTTTCGGGCGGATTGTCGATTATCGTGACCGGGATGAAATAGCCCGGCCCCTCGATCGCATCGCCGCCAAGCAGGATGTTGTGGCCCTGTTCCTTCGAATCCGCGATCAGCGCCTTGACGCGTTCGTACTGCGGGCGGTTGTTGATCGGGCCGATCTGGGTGCCCTGTTCGCTGCCGTCGCCGACCTTCACGGTCTTGGCATATTCGACGATGGCATCGCGCAGCGGCTCGTAAACGTCCTTGTGGATGTACATCCGCTTGGTCGCGATGCAGATCTGGCCGTTGTTGTTGAAGGCCGCCCAGAACAGCTTGGGGGCGATTTCGGCCACGTCGACATCGGGCATGACGATCGCCGGATCGTTCCCGCCCAGCTCCAGCGTGATCCGCTTGAGCCCGGCCGAGGCGCTTTCCATCACGCGCTTGCCGGTGGCGGTGGAGCCGGTGAAGCTGATCTTGTCGATCCCCTGGTGCGCGGTCAGCCACGGGCCGAGCCGGTCGCTGCCGGTGATCACGTTCAGCACGCCGGCGGGCACCACGTCCTTGATCAGTTCGGCCACGCGCAGGGTGGAAAGCGGCGTGAAGGGCGAGGGCTTCAGCACCATAGTGTTGCCCGCCAGCAGGCCCGGGCCGATCTTGAACATCGCCAGGATCAGCGGGAAGTTCCACGGTGCGATCGCGCCGACCACGCCCAGCGGCACGCGGCGGGTTTCGACCCGGCGCTCTTCGCTGTCTTCGACCACGTCGCGCGGCAGGTCGAGGCTGGCCGCGCCCTTGAGCCAATAGCCCGCGCCGATCACTTCGCCTTCGGCCTCGTGGTGGGGTTTGCCCTGTTCGCTGGTCAGCAGGCGCTTCAATTCATCGATATTGGCCAGGATCACGTCCGACATCGCGTTCAGCACCGCGCGGCGCTCGTCCATGGTCTTGGCCGACCAGGCCGGAAAGGCCGCGCGCGCGGCGGCGATGGCGGCGTCGAGATCGGCCTGGCTCGCATCGGGAACGCTGGCAATGACCTGTTCGGTCGCCGGGTTGACCACGTCGAACTGCTCGCTCGCGCCGACCAGCTGGCCGCCGATCAGCATCTTGTACTGGGATGAATCCGCCATTTCTCTCTCTCCGCTGCGAGTCTTTCCCGACTCTAGGGTGCAGGCCCTAGCACAGCAGAGCGCAGCCAAGGTCAAGCGGCAAGATTTGTCAAAACTCGCAGCAAGTGGGTGCAACGCCCTTTGCGCCAAGCCCGGCTATGAGCCCGGATGCGAAATAGCCGTAACGGCACGCCAGGGAGAGAGGACCCGGAAACATGCGTAAGATTCTGATCGCCAGCCTGCTTATGGCTGGTACGAGCCTGCCCACCATCGCCCATGCCCAGGACGAGGCGGCGAGCGATGACTCCGCGATCGTGGTAACCGCACAGCGCCGCGAACAGTCGATCCTCGAAGTGCCGATCGCGATTTCGGCGCTGGGCGGCGACAGCCTCGCGACCAAGGGCATCACCAATTCGGCGAGCCTCCAGTCGGCCGTGCCCAACCTGCAGATTTCCAGCCCCTATGGGCAGACCCAGCCGAACTTCAGCCTGCGCGGGATCAGCGTGGCGAACGAATACAATTCGAACCAGGCCTCGCCGGTCGGCGTCTATATCGACGACGTCTACCTTGCCAACCGCACGGCCCACGGCATGGGCCTGTTCGATCTCGACCGCGTCGAGGTGCTGCGCGGGCCGCAGGGCACGCTGTTCGGCCGCAACACCACCGGCGGGGCGATCAACTTCATCACGCGCGGCCCTTCCTTGTCGGGCGCCAATGGCTATTTCGAAGCCGGCTATGGCAACTTCAACACCTTCACCGCGCAGGGCGCCGCCGAAGCGACCCTGATCGAGGATGCAGTCGGCCTGCGCATTGCGGGCAACTGGGCCAATGGCGACGGACAGGTCAAGAACGTCTATCCCGGCGGGCAGGACGCCTATTCGCAGGACACTCTGCAAGGCCGCGCCACGCTACGTATCCGGCCCGGCAATGGCCCGCTCGACATCAAGCTCAAGGCCTATGGCGGGCGCGATCGCGGCACCCAGGCGGCGGTTCACGGCTTCGCCCCGTTCCGCACCGGCCTCGGCTTCTTCGAGACCAACGAAAATCGCATGGGCACCAACAAGACCGAGGCCTGGGGCGTTTCGGCCAACATTTCCTATGAACTGTCGGACAAGGTCACGCTGACCTCGATCACCTCGCGCGATGGCGGCAAGCAGAACCTGCAGCAGGCCGCCGACGGCTCGCCGATCGACATTCTCGATATTACCTGGCTGTCGAAGTACAACCAATTCAGCGAGGAAGCCCGGATCAACTACAGCTCGGACAAGATCGACCTGGTCGGCGGGTTCTTCTACGGCTGGGACAAGGTCGTCACCGACAACCGCTTCAACGTCGGCAGCATCATCGCACCGGGCGTCGATGGCGGGTTCTTCCAGCACTATGACCAGCTGCGCAAGTCGACCGCGCTGTTCGCGCAGGGCGATTTCAAGCTGACCGACCAGCTGACCCTGACGCTGGGCGCGCGCTATACCTGGGACCGCAGCGAATACCGCGACGGCTATGCCTACCTGTTCATGGCCGGCGTTGGCGATCCGATGGTGCCGCTGGCCAGCACGGTTCCCTGCGCCACCCCGGCGGGTACCTGCGCTTATGACCCGACCCTGCGCTATGCGATCAAGGGCAAGAACAACGCGCTGACGGGGCGCGTCGCGCTGTCGTACAAGACCGACGGCGGCACGCTGCTTTACGCCAGCTACAACCGTGGTTACCGCGCGGGCGCGTTCAACGTCGGCGGCTATACCTCTTCGGCCGGGATCACCTATATCGATCCGGAACAGGTCAACGCCTACGAAGCCGGGTTCAAGGGCCGGTTCCTGGGGATGCTGACCCTGTCGGGCGCCGCGTTCTATTACGACTACAAGAACCAGCAGGTGCAGGATACGCGCGCCGGGCCGGTCTCGTTCCTGGTCAATGCGCCCAAGTCCGAAGTCTATGGCGCGGAACTGGAAGCATCGGCGAAGCTTTCGCCGATGGTCAGCGTTAACTTCGCGGCGGGCTATCTCCATGCGCGCTACAAGAAGCTGACCCTGCAGGGCACGGCGCTCGACGGCAACTCGTTGCCCTTCGCGCCGGAACTGACGTTGCAGGGCGGGCTGGACCTGACTTTGCTGGATAACGACACCGGCAAGCTGAAGCTTTCGCCCAGCGTCTCGTACTTCTCCAAGCAGTTCTTCTCGCCGTTCAACACGGTCAACGCCGTGGGTTCGCCGCAGGTCAACTCGGAACTGCAACAGGGCGGCTATGCCAAGGTCAACGTGACCGCCTCGTTCGAAACCGGGCCGTTCACCTTCCGCGCCTTCGTCAACAACCTCTTCAACGAGAAGACCTATGTCTATGGGCTGGACCTGCGCGGTGCGGGCTTCCCGTACAACTACCTCGTGCCGTCCACGCCGCGCACCTTTGGCGGATCGGTGCGGATCGCGTTCTGATCGTTTGACAGTGAACCCGCACGCGTGATCAAACGCGCGCGGGACGATGGAGGCGGCGGACAATGGCCGAGACCTGGAGCAACGAACAGATCATTGCCGACAGCTTGGGAAGGGCCGCCGATATCGAGATCGGCGGGTCGGCCAACGGCTGGCGGCTGTCGCGCTGGCGGCAGTTCGTCGGCACCTATTCGCTGACCAGCCTGCCCGATCCGCTGTTCGTCGTGCACATTTCCGGCAAGCGCAACATCAAGACCTGGCAGCGCGATTGCTGGAGCGAGCGGGATTCGATCCCGGGCCTTGCCACCATCGTGCCGGCGGGCCAGCCGACCTCGTGGCTGGTCGATGGGGAGCTCGATGTCGTCACGCTGTCGATCGCGACCGACCGGCAGGGGCCGCGCCGGGGCCTCGAACAGTTCGAGCAGATGCGCTTTGCCTTTTCCGACCCGCTGGGCGTGGCGCTGACCCGGCAGGTCCTGTCAGAGCTTTACCAGCCCGAATCCGCCGAGCGCGACGTTTATGTCTCGACCCTGGTCGATGCCTTGCGCGCCCATATGCTGCGCGGACCGATGCAGCCGGTCGAGCCCAGTTTTCCGACTTCCGACTTTTCCGCCTACCGCATCCACCACGTGATGAACGGTGTGCTGCAACATCCCGAAGCCGAGCATTCGGTCGAGGCGATGGCGGCCCAGGCCGGCCTGACCCCGTCGCACTTCTGCCGTGTGTTCAAGCGCGCCACGGGCCTCTCGCCGCACCAGTACGTGATGAAGGCGCGGCTGGAACGCGCGCAGCAGATGCTGGGCGGCACCGAGCTGTCGATCTCGCAGGTTGCCGATTGCCTCGGCTTTGCCAGCCAGAGCCACTTCACGCGGGCCTTCCGCGGCTTTACTGGCCAGACGCCAAGCGACTGGCGCCGGTCAAATCTTCACTGAAAGGTACACCATGCAGACCAAGGCCGCCGTCGCCCGCCAGCCGGGCGGCGATTTCACGATCGAAACGCTGACCGTCAACGGCCCCAAGGCGGGCGAGGTGCTGGTCAAGATCGCGGGTGTCGGCCTGTGCCACACTGACCTGATCTTCCGCGATCAGTTCGCCCCCTATCCGCTGCCGGCCGTGCTGGGCCACGAAGGCGCGGGCACGGTCGAGGCGCTGGGCGAGGGCGTGACCGGCCTTGCCGTGGGCGACCAGGTGGTGCTGGGCTTTTCCAGCTGCGGGGCCTGCCCGCGCTGCGCCGAACACCTGCCCAGTTACTGCGTGAACTTTCCGCCGCTCAACTATGCCGGGATGCGCCTGGAAGACGGATCGAAGGCCTATAGCGCCGGGGAAGAGCCGGTTTCCTCGCACTTCTTCGGCCAGTCGTCGTTCGCGGCGCATGCCGTGGTGCGCGCGGGCAACGTGGTGAAGGTGGAAAATCCGGCCGTGCCGCTCGAACTGCTCGGGCCGCTTGGCTGCGGGCTGCAAACCGGCGCGGGCGGGGTGATGCGCTCGATGGCCTGTCCGGCGGGCTCCAGCCTCGTCGTCATCGGGGGCGGTCCGGTCGGCATGGCAGCCGTGATGGGCGGCGCTATCCAGGGCTGCTCTACCATCGTGCTGGTCGAACCGATCGCCGCGCGCCGCGAACTGGGCCGCGAATTCGGCGCAACCCACGTGATCGACCCGCTTGCGGGCAACCTCACCGAGGCGATCCGGGCGATCCTGCCCGGCGGCAGCGATTTTGCCTTCGACACCTCGGGCCGGGTCGATGCGATCGAAGGTGCACTGGCCGCGCTTGCGCCGCGCGGGATGCTGGGCATGGTCGGCGTGCCGCCGCGCGCGGAGGATGCGATCAGCATCAACGTTGCCGGCGCGATCACCTATGGCCAGCGCGTGATCGGGATCATGGAAGGCGACAGCGATCCGGCGGAATTCATCCCCGAACTGATCCGCCATAACCGTGAGGGCCACTTTCCCTTCGAAAAGCTGGTGACGACCTTCCCGATGTCGCAGATCAACGAAGCCATCGCCGCGCAGGCGCGCGGGGAATGCACCAAGGTTGTCCTGATCCCGGATTGAGCGGGTAAACGCCGCTTATGGCGCGATATTGCCGGTCAGCGCGTTGAGCGTCCAGGCGGCGACGAGCCGCTGGCTCTCGGCCTCGATCCGCGCGGCTTCGGCCTGGGCGGCCTCGCGTTCGGCATCGAGCATGGCGAGCATCGGCTTGGCCCCGACCTGGGCTTCGAGCCGGGTCGAGCGCAGCGTCTCTTCCGCTGCCAGCGCGCGCAGACTGGCGGCTTCGGCCACTTGCGTCGCGGTCTGGTAACCCTGCCAAGCGTCGATCACCGCGCCTTCGAGCGCCTGATCGGCGGCACGTTCGTTGGCCTCGGCCGCAGCGACACCGGCATCGGCGGCGCGGGTTTCGGAGGCGACGCGTCCGCCCGCGAACAGCGTCCAGCGCCCGCGCACGCCCACTGCCAAGGAGTCTGCCTTGTAGCCGGGAAAGAACTGATCGCGCACATGCGCGGCTTCGGAATAGAGCCCGATCGTCGGCATGCCTTCGGCGCGCGCGCCGCGTGCGGCAGCCTTGGCGATGCCGGTCGCCTCGCGCGCCTGGGCCAGCATCGGGTTTGTGGCCCGCGCACGGTCGAGCGCCTCGTCAAGGGTGGCGGGAACGGGCGGCGGCGGGGGCAGCGGGGAAAGGTCGCCCGGTGCCTTGCCGGTCAGGCGGGCATAGCGGGCCTCGGCCGAAACGCGGCGGCCGTGGGCCTGGGCGAGGCCGGCCTCGGCCTCGGCCTTGCGCGCGCGGGCCAGCGCAAGGTCCGACATCGGGATTTCGCCGGTCTTGAAACGCAGTTCGGCGTGGCGTTCGACCTCGGCAAGCGCGGTTACGGTGCGCTCGAAGCGGTTCTCGATCTGGCGCGAGGTCAGCACTTCGCCATAGGCGGCAACCGCGCCCACCACGGTTTCGAGCCGGGCCTGCTCGGCCTGGTAGCGGGCGACGCCGACGCCGCCCTTGGCCTGATCGATCGCCGCGCCGGTGCGTCCGCCCGCCCACAGCGGCATCTGCGCCGTCGCCTGCACCGCGACAGGGGTGGTGTTGGCAGCGGTCAGTCCGAAGAACCCGCCGGGATCGATCCGGCCCTGTCCGGCCGAACCCTCGAGCGTCAGCATCGGCATTCGCTCTGCCTTGGCGCGATCTAGCCGGGCCTTGGCCGCATCTTCGCCCGCGGCGGCGGCATCCAGCGCGGGGGCGTGCTCAAGCGCGTCGGCAATCGCCGTCGGCAGATCCTGCGCCAGTGCGCAAGGGGCCGCAAAGATCGCGGCGGTAGCCAGCAGGCTGGTTGCGAAACGGCGCATCGGCAAGGACTTTCAGTCGAACGATTTGCCCGGCTGGACGCCCAGCTTCTTGAAGATCATTGCCGCCGGGCACCAGCCGGTAAAGCTGGCCTGCAGCATGTTGAGCCCGGCAAAGGCGGTCAGGTACAGCCAGGCCGGGTGAACCCAGTGGGCCAGCGCCAGGCTGGCCAGAACGACCACCCCGGCAAAGCGGAAAACGGCGGAATCGAGCGTCATTGGTCTCTTCCTTTCGTTTACTTGAAGCGCAGCTTGCGGATGCCCAGCGCGTGCAGAGCAAGCTTTTCATAGAACGGTTCGCTGGTACCGCGCCGGACCTTGTGGAGGAAATACTTCTCGAACCCGACCTTGGCGAGATGGACCCACTTGCCGTCGCTCGACCAGTTGAGGTTGCGCGGCGGGATCTGCGGCTGGGCGACGAAGGCCACCCCGCCATCGCCGAAGTCGGCCAGGCAGACCGCGTTCCAGGTGGCTTCCTCGCTCGGCTCCTTGCCATTGAGTTCGGCCTTGAGGTTGGCGGCAATCGCGGTGACCATGGATTCGATCATGAACCCGGTCTTGGGTACGCCCACCGGCACCGGTGTCGGCCCGACCGGCGGGATCGCAACGCACACGCCCAGCGAATAGACGTTCTTGAAGGTCGGGTTGCGCTGGTGCTTGTCGGCCAGGATGAACCCGCGCGGATTGGTCAGCCCCTCGATCCCGAACACGGCCGGGACGCCGCGGAAGGCGGGCAGGATCATCGAAAAGCCGAACGGCAGGTCGTGCTTCGCCTTGGTCGAACCGTCCTCGTTCACTTCCTCGACGTGCATCATCCCGTCCTCGACCTTGCTGATCTTGGAATTGGTGATCCACTTGATGTGGCGATTGCGCATTTCGCTTTCGAGCAGGCCCTTGGTATCGCCCACGCCATCGAGCCCAAGGTGGCCGATATACGGTTCGGCTGTGACGAAGGTCATCGCCACCTTGTCGCGGATCTTGCGGCGGCGAAGTTCGGTATCGACGATCATCGCGAACTCGTAGGCCGGGCCATAGCACGATGCGCCCTGCGCCGCGCCGATCACTACCGGGCGGGGATTGGCGGCCAGCTCTTCGAACATGTCGGCGGCGTGGGCGGCGTGGTCGGTCTTGCAGACGGATTGGGTAAATCCCTGCGGGCCCAGCCCTTCGACCTCGTCAAAGGCGAGGTCCGGCCCGGTGGCGATGACGAGGTAGTCATAGGCAACCGAAGTGCCGTCGTTCAGTTCGATGCGGTTTTCGCCCGGGTGGACGCGCTTGGCGCCGACCGAGGTAAAGCCGATGCCCTTCTTGGCCATGACCGGGGGGAGGTGGACCTTGATCGCGTCCGGCTCGCGCCAGCGCACCGCGACCCAGGGGTTCGAGGGCACGAACCAGTAATCCTCGCTGTCGTTTACGACCATGACATCGGCCTTGCCTTTTACGGCGTCGCGGATCTCATACGCCGCGATCGTGCCGCCAAGGCCTGCACCAAGTACTACGATTACCGGCAGTGCCATGATTCCTGTTCCTCTCTTCCAGCCTGCAATCCCTCGATGCGACCCGAAGGAGCGACTCACTGCGTCTATATCGAAGTTGACTAATATACGGGCTTGCGAATATAAGCAATAGAGAATATGAAATATGTCAATGCAGCCGCCCGCTGGCTGTCCTATCGAGTCGGAAACATGGGAATTGGGGCAATGAAGGCACCTCTGCTGGCACTGGCGCTTCTGGCGATACCTCTTGCGGGGTGCGGCTCCGACGAGCAGTCGTCACCGCAGGCCACTGCGCCTGCTGGTACGCGCCTGACCTTGCAGCTGGCGGACACGGCCCAGTGGCAGGACGTCAGTGCCGAAATCGCGACCGTCGACCAGGCCCAGGTCATCGCGCGGATCCCGGGCATCCTGACCACGATCTTGGTCCGCGAAGGCGACATGGTCGGCAAGGGGCAGGTGATCGGGCGGATCGTCGACAACCAGCTTGGCTATCAGGCCGGTGCCTATGGTGCGCAGGCCGCCGCCGCGCAGGCGCAGGTGAAGCAGGCCGAAGCCGAACTGGCGCGGGTGCGCTACCTCTATGAAAACGGCGTTTACGCCAAGGCCCGGCTCGAACAAGCCGAGGCCTCGCTGGCAACCGCACAGGCCTATGTCCGCGCTGCCCAGGCGCAGCAATCGGCGGTCGGTGCCGTTGCGGGGCAGGGCGCGGTAGTCGCGCCGACAAGTGGCCGCGTGCTGCGCGCGGACGTGCCGGCCCGTGCGCCGGTCGCCCCAGGCATGGTAATTGCCACCATCACGGCGGGGCCCACGATCCTGCGACTTGCGATGCCGGAATCGGTGGCGCTGCAAGTCCACGCCGGTTCGCGCGTGAGCGTGACCTTGCCCGGCGGTGGGCTGCGTGAAGGCCGGGTTCTGAAAGTCTATCCTTCGGTCGTTGCCGGGCAGGTGACCGCCGATGTCGAACTTTCGGGGATCGACAACAGCCTGATTGGCCGCCGCATGGCCGCCAAGGTCGAAACCGGCACGCGCAAGGCGCTGCTGGTGCCGCAGGGCTTTGTCACCAGCCGCTTCGGCATCGACTATGTCACTGTCCTCGCCAAGGACGGCAGCGCGACCGAAGTGCCGGTGCAGACCGCGCCGTCCAGCGAAGCCGGCAAGGTCGAACTGCTGTCGGGCGTCAGCGCGGGTGACACGCTGGTCGGAAAGAACGGCAAATGAACCTTGGCATTTCGGGCAAGCTGACCCGCGCCTCGATCCAGTCGCCGCTGACCCCGCTGTTCCTGCTGGCGGCGGTGATCGTCGGGCTGATTTCGACAATCACGATCCCGCGCGAGGAAGAGCCGCAGATCTCGGTGCCGATGGTCGACATCCGCGTCGCCGCGCCGGGGCTGTCCTCGCCCGAGGCGGTCGAGCTGGTGGGCAAGCCGCTGGAGACCATCGTCAAGAGCGTCGACGGCGTGGAGCACGTCTATACCCAGGCGCAGGACAACGGCGTGCTGGTGACCGCGCGCTTCCTTGTCGGCTCCAACCCGGAAGACGCCGCGACCCGCATTGACGAGAAGATCAACGCCAACATCGACCGCATACCCGTCGGCATTCCCCCGCCGCAGGTAACCGTGCGCGGGATCAGCGATGTGCCGATCGTGGTGCTGACATTGACGCCCAAGCCCGGCGCGCCGGGGCAGTGGAACGACCAGGCGCTGTATGAGCTGGCGGGCAAGCTGCGCACCGAAGTCGCCAAGGTCAACGACGTTGGCCTCAGCTTCATCACCGGCGGGCAGCGCATGGCGCTGCGCGTGGTACCTGATCCGGCCAGGCTGGCGGCCTACCGCGTGCCATTGGGCAGCGTGATCGAGGCGGTCAGCCAGGCCAACCGCGCCTTTCCGGCCGGAACCGTGCGCGAAGGCGGCCTTTCGGTCAGCGTCACTGCCGGTCAAACGCTGAAGAGCGCGGAAGAGCTGGGCAACCTGACGGTCCGTTCGGCGACCGGCGCGCCAATCCTGCTGAAAGACGTCGCCACGGTTGAGCAGGCCGCGACCGAGGACCAGGCCCGCGCCTGGCGCTGGGCGAAGGACGACAAGTCTGCCTGGGCGATGACCCCGGTGGTTTCCATCGCGGTTGCCAAGCGCGCCGGGGCGAATGCCGTGACCGTTTCGGAAAGCGTGGTCAGCAGGGTTGAAGGGCTGAAGGGCAAGCTGATCCCCGACAGCGTCGAAGTGGCCGTCACTCGCAACTATGGCGAGACCGCGAACGAGAAGGCCAACGAACTGATCTTCCACCTTGCGCTGGCGACGATTTCGATCGTCGTGCTGATCGGCTTTGCCATCGGCTGGCGCGAAGCCGGGGTGACCGCGATCGTCATCCCGACCACGATCATGCTGACCATGTTCGCGTCCAAGATCATGGGCTTCACCATCAACCGCGTCAGCCTGTTCGCGCTGATCTTTTCCATCGGCATTCTGGTCGACGATGCCATCGTGATGATCGAGAACATCGCCCGGCACTGGGCAATGAAGGATGATCGCGGCCGGATCGATGCCGCGGTCGATGCCGTGGCCGAAGTCGGCAACCCGACCATCGTCGCGACGCTGACTGTGGTTGCCGCCCTGCTGCCGATGCTGTTCGTCTCGGGCCTGATGGGGCCCTACATGGCCCCGATCCCGATCAACGCGAGCGCGGCGATGGTGTTCTCGTTCTTCGTTGCGGTGATCATTGCGCCCTGGCTGATGGTCCGCCTCGCCAAACAGGCGCTTGCCCACGGCGAACATGACGAGCACGGCGGCAAGCTGGGCGCTCTCTACAAGCACTATGCCAGCAAGGTGATCGCCACCAAGCAGAGCGCCAAGCGCTTCCTGATCGCCGTCGGCGTCGCCACGCTGGTGGCCTGCTCGATGTTCTACTTCAAGGCGGTGACGGTCAAACTGCTGCCCTTCGACAACAAGAGCGAAGTCCAGCTGGTGGTCGATATGCCCGAAGGCACCAGTCTTGAGATGACTTCGCGCGTGCTGGAACAGGCCGCTGCCGTCGCCCGCAAGGTGCCCGAAGTAACTTCGATGGAAGCCTATGCCGGCACCTCCGCGCCGTTCAACTTCAACGGGCTGGTGCGGCACTATTTCCTGCGCTCGCAGGCGGAACAGGGCGACCTGATGGTGACCCTGCTGCCCAAGGGCGATCGGTCGCGATCCAGCCACGAGATCGCGGTGGACCTGCGCGAACAGCTGAAAAAGGCCGTGCCGCTGCCCGCCGGCGCTTCGATCAAGGTGGTCGAAACCCCGCCGGGACCGCCGGTGATGGCAACCCTGCTGGCCGAAATCTATGGCCCGGACGAAGCTACCCGCCGCAAGACTGCCGATCAGGTCGAGAAGATCTTCAAGTCGGTCCCCTACATCGTCGATACCGACAATTCGTTCGGCAATCCGCGCCCCACGCTGCGGCTGGTGCCGGACCGGGCGAAGCTGGATCAATACGGCCTGTCCGAACGCCAGCTGTTTGATTCAATCGGTGCGCTGATGGGTAATCAGGTCGTCGGCTATGCTCCGCGGGGGGTGGACCGCGATCCGCTGCCGATCGAAATGGGGCTGGCCCAAGCGCAGCGCAGCTGGTCATCGGCGATGGCCGCAACCCCGGTGGCCGTGGCGCCCGGCGGGCAGCTGATCGCGCTGGGCGAACTGGTCAAGGCCGAAGTCGTGCCGGGCGGGCAGGCGATGTTCCGCCGCGACGGGCGCGGGGCGGCGATGGTCATGGCCGATCTGGCCGGACGCTATGAAGCGCCGATCTATGGCATGATCGCGGTCGATGATGCGGTGGATCAGTTCGATTGGGCCAAGGCCGGGATGGAAAAGCCCGAAGTGATCCTCAACGGCCAGCCCGAAGACGAAAGCAAGCCCAGCCTGCTGTGGGACGGCGAATGGGAAATCACCTGGGTCACCTTCCGCGACATGGGCGCGGCTTTCATGGTCGCGCTGCTCGGCATCTATGTGCTGGTGGTCGGCCAGTTCCGCAGCTTCCAGCTGCCGCTGGTGATCCTGACGCCAATTCCGCTGACGCTGGTTGGCATCGTGCTGGGCCATATGCTGTTCCAGGCGCCGTTCACCGCGACCTCGATGATCGGGTTCATCGCGCTTGCCGGGATCATCGTGCGCAATTCGATCCTGCTGGTCGACTTCATCCGCCACGCCCGCAGTCCCGACAAGTCCCTGCGTGAAACGCTGCTCGAAGCCGGGATGATCCGCTTCAAGCCGATCGTGCTGACGGCGGCGGCGGCGATGATCGGTGCGGCGGTGATCCTGACCGACCCGATCTTTCAGGGGCTGGCGATCTCGCTGCTGTTCGGCCTGGCGTCCTCGACGCTGCTGACCGTGCTGGTGATCCCGGCTATCTACGTGGTCCTGCGCGACGATGGCCGCCTGCTGGACGCAGCGGAAAGCTGACTGTCAGTTGCAGGAGGCGGACTTGCACGAGCTTGTGCAGCGCGGAGCATCCAGCTTGGCGCATGGTTCGCAGTCTACCGGTTCGGCATTCCGGTTGCTGGCATCGAACCGGTAACCGACGCCGCGCACCGTTGAGATCAGACCGGGTCCGATCTTGCGGCGCAGCCGTCCGATCAGGACCTCCGCCGCATTGGCGCTGGGCCGGGCCCCGCCGGGGTTAAGCTGATCGAGCACGTCGTTGTGACCAAGGATGCGCTCGGGATAGAGCATGAACAGGCGTAGCAGCCGAAATTCGTTGCGCGTCAGGTTAAGGCATTTGCCATCGAGCCAGGCGCAGCGCGACTTGAGGTCGAGATCCAGTCCGCCAAGCTGGATTCGGTCGCTCGATTGTCCGGCAGAGCGACGGATGATGGCGCGCAGGCGCGCAGCGATTTCTTCGGACCGCACCGGCTTGAGGAGGAAATCGTCGGCCCCGGCATCCAGACAATCGATCTTGTCGCGCCAGTCATCGCGAGCCGACAGCACGATCAGGGGCTGGTCGATGCCGTTCTGACGCAGTGCGCGCACGGCCGGGTGGGCGGGGCCGGGGCTGAGCCCGTGATCGAGCACCACCACCGCCGCCCCTTCGGCCATGCGGTTGGCCACGGCCTGTTCCGCCGACAGCGCCAGCCGCGCGGCAAAGCCATTGCCGGCCAGCCGGTCTGCCAACCATCCCGATTGTTCGCGGTCTTTGTCGATCAGCAACAGTCGCATGGCAAATTGCTGGCGACCAAAGGCCGCCCAAGCCCCCTTTTATTAGTTGGACCTAATACTAAGGCGCCTGCCAAAGTCAAACGGTACCAAATTTTGTTTCAACAGAAATCCCCATGTCGTGCAAAAATTGCGTCGGCAGGAGCCCCCCGGCACATATGATGACGTCGTCGTTGGGGATCGTCCGCAGTTCGCCGCCGCAATTTATTTGCACATTGTCCTGCCCGATTGCGGTTACCTCGCTGTCGAGCAGTTCCTTGAGCCGGCATGTCGCGGCCAGTTCGCGCACCCGGTCGCGGTTCTTGGCGCGCGCCCGGCCATAGGCCTGACCGCGGTAGGACAGCGTGACTTCGGTCCCCGGCTGCACGGCGAGCCGGCCCGCCGCCTCCAGCGCGCTGTCGCCCCCGCCGACCACCAGGACCCGGCGGCCGGCATATTGTTCCGGATCGATCAGGCGATAGACCACTTTGTC
This sequence comes from Novosphingobium sp., assembly GCF_041915465.1. Classification (GTDB taxonomy): domain Bacteria; phylum Pseudomonadota; class Alphaproteobacteria; order Sphingomonadales; family Sphingomonadaceae; genus Novosphingobium. Next base: position 42,991 of record NZ_JAYSBK010000011.1, read on the forward strand.
CAGTTCCTCCCCCGGCACGCCGAGTGGGCGCGGGGTGCCGCGGCGACCGATCGCCAGCAGCACCGCTTTGGTCATGTAACGCCCACGCGAGGAAGTGACTTCGAACAGTTCGCCCTGCCGGGTCACGGCGGTCACCTGTTCCTCGAACTTCGGCTTCAGCCCCGTGCGATGCAGCACGTCCTGCCAGAAGCCTAGCAGGTTCTCCTTGCTGATCTCGCCAAAGCGCACCTCGCCGATCAGGGGGAGGGTCGCGGGCGCGGTCATCACCAGCTTGCCGCGCGGGAAGTGGGCGACCGTGCCGCCAAGGCTCGACTGGTCGATGGTGGCGAACGAGAGCTTGCGTTCCATCGCACCGAGGCTGGCCGATATCCCGGCCGGACCACATCCGACGATCACCACGTCAAGCACGTTGGCCCCGCCCGAAACGCGCCGCGCGTGCTGCGCCACCGAGGCAATTGCCTGGCGCCCCTGCTCGATCGCGTTCTTGATCAGACCCATCCCGCCCAGCTCTCCCGCGATGAAGATGCCCGGCACAGTGGTCTCGAACTCCGGCGAGAGCACCGGAATGTCGACGCCGCGCGTGGCAGTGCCGAAGACCAGCGTGATCGCGTCGGTCGGACAGGCGGCCTGACAGGCGCCGTGGCCCACGCACAGCGTCGGTTCGATCAGCGCGGCCTTGCCATCGATAATCCCCAGCACCTTCTTTTCGGGGCAGGCCCGGGCGCAGGCAGCGCAGCCCAGGCAGCGCGCCGGATCGATCACCGGGTGGAGCGATGCGGGCTCGTTAAGGCCAGCCTGCCGGTTGTCTTCGAGGACGGCCAGAGCCTTGCGCGAACGCCGCCTTTCAAACAGGGTCCGGCCCGCCCACAGGGCGCCGAGCGGTAATGCGTAGACTATCAGCAGCGGATTGAAGGCCATGCTCAGGCGCCCGGGATTCCGATTTCCTTGGCGACGGCGTTGACCTGCGCGAGGCCCGCAGGGTCGTCGGCCAGGGCCTTGCGCGCGGAGACGAGGTCCTTGGCGGCATGATCACGCTGATCCAGCACCATGCGCGAACGCAAGAGCTTGACCCAGCCATCCGGGTTCCTGGGATTGGCCTTGAGCTTGGCGGCAAGCCCTTCGACCATCTGGTTGATCGTCGCTTCCTGATCGGCCTTGGGCATAGCGCCGATAGCCTGCGCGGCGGCGGGATCCGGCGGTGGCAGGATGCCCACGGGCAGCGCGGATGCGGCCGGGGCGGCGACCTTGAGACGGCCGGTCACGTCGATGCCAAGCTTCTTTGCGGTGTCTGAAATCTGGCGCTGCACATCGGCTTGCCAGGGCGCATCGGCTGGCCCCGAATTGGCAAGCTCGATCCACTGGTCGAGCGCCTGCTTTTCCTGCCCGTGCTGGGCCAGCCACATCGCGCTGAAATAGCGCGAGCGCGGTTCCTTCGGATCGAGCTTCAGCGCCTTGGCGAATTCGGTCTTGGCCTCGTCCGTCACTTTGCCGCCCGCGACGCCGACCAGCGCCTCGCCATAGCCGGAGTGCACCAGCGCATTGTCGGGTAGCAACTCAAGCGCGCGTTTGAAGGGGGCGAGTGCCTTGTCGGGCTTGCCGGTCATCACATAGGACCAGCCGAGCATGCGGAAGCCCTCGCCATCGTTGGTGTCGGTCTCGAGCCGCTTGGCGAGGCGCGCGATCATCGTATCGACATCGTCGAGCGACTGCGCGTTGCCGCCGGGCAGGGCGCTTGCCGCACCTGTCGGCGCGCTGGTCTGGTCTCCGCGAAAGGCCAGGACGGCGGCCGCGATCGAGACCAGCAGACCAGTCCCGACGAGAAGTTTACGGCTGGGCGACATGGCTTGCGCGCCTTTGGACTCTTCCGTTGCCGGGGCAGCAGCCTTGCCCTCCGCAGCGGGCTCACCAACCCCAACCGGGGTTTCGCGCGCCTGCCAGACCCGCATGATCACGATCCCGATGGCGATCCCGGCCAGTCCCGTCAGCAAATATTGAATCATCTGTTTCCCTCATTCCCGCCACCTGCGGGCGACCCGATACACGTTCTTTTCCATTTCCTTGCCAGCCGCGCCCATCCTGTTGCTGACGCCAACCTGTCAAAATCCCAAATCGTCGACACATCGCCCGTCTTGCAAGACGAACCGAGGCCGCTGATTCCCTCACGTTGAAACCAAACGCTAATCACAATTTGGCAGGGGAAGTTCACCACCAACGTTATGGGTTGCAATATTTGATGGCCACGAATGCAGAGCGAATCCCAGCAGCGCGTCAACAGCCAAGGTTAACCGCCGGGTCAGTTGAGCGATTCGTCTCGCTTGGGGTGATTGCTGCGGTGGTGGCCGCGATCGCCTGGGGCTGGTCGCACCGGGCCGAGGTTCCGGTCGATCCCGAACATGGCCTCGGCTATGCGTTGGGGATCATCGGCGGCACGATGATGCTGGTGCTGCTGGGCTATCCGCTGCGCAAGCGTGCCCGCCCCGCGACGCGGGCGCCGGGCTCGGTCGGTTTCTGGTTTCGCTTCCACATGTTGCTCGGCCTGCTGGGGCCGCTGGCGATCCTGTATCATGCGCGCTTCAGCTGGGGCGCGCTCAACAGTGCGGTGGCGCTGGGGGCCATGCTGATCGTCGCGACGAGCGGCCTGGTCGGCCGCTTTTTCTATGCTCGGGTCCACCGCGGCTATTCGGGGCGCAAGCTGGAACTGCGCGCGCTCAAGGCGGAAATGGACGAAATGCTGGCTCAACTGGAGGTGCGCGGCATCCCGCGCGCGGCTATCCTTGAAGAGGTGCAACCTTTCGAGGACCGCGCGGTCGCAGCGGGGGGCGCGTTCTGGACCAGCGCGGCGGCGGTGGTGGGGCTGGGGATCGAAACCCGGATTGCTCGCCGTCGCCTGTCCGGCGCATTGACCGGGGCGGATCGCCGGTCGCTCGCGGCGCGCGGCCTGTTGGGCGATTACTTCCAGGCCGTGCGCCGTGCGGCCGAGTTCGCCTTTTACGACCGGCTGCTCAGGCTGTGGCATCTCCTGCACCTGCCGCTGTTCATCCTGCTGGTCGCCGCCGCGATCCTGCACATCGTTGCGGTGCATATGTACTGATGCGCCGCGCGCTGCGCCTTGTCTGGTTGATCGTGCTGCTGGCTGCCGCTCCGGCGCTGGCGCAGTCGATCATGGAACGGCTAGTCACGCCGGGCCCGCTCTCCAGCGTGCACGCGCGGCTCGAATCCAAGTGCGACAGCTGCCACACCTCGTTCCAGAAGACCGCGCAGAATTCGCGTTGCACCGATTGCCACAAGGGGATCGGGGCGGACGTGGCGCAGGGCTCGCACTTTCACGGCAAGTTCGCGCCCGCGCGCACCGGCCAGTGCAAGAGCTGCCATTCGGACCACAAGGGCCGCAATTTCGGCCTGATCCAGTTTAACCGGGCAACATTCAATCACGCCTACAGCGAATTCGCGCTGACCGGCGCGCACCAGAAAGTGACCTGCACGGCCTGCCACGGGCCGACGCACCAGTATCGCGGGCTGGCGCGCGACTGTGCCAGCTGCCACGCCAGGAAGGACCCGCACCGCGGGCAGCTGGGGCGCGCGTGCCAGACCTGTCACACCACCACCGCGTGGAAAAGCGTTCAGGGCTTCAATCACGCAAAGACGCGCTTTGCGCTGACCGGCGCGCACCGCAGCGCCGCTTGCATGGCCTGCCACGTCGGCCAGCGCTGGAAGGGTCTGCCCGCCACCTGCATCAGTTGCCACGCGCGCGACGATGCCCACAAGGGCAGCCGGGGGACGAACTGCGCCTCGTGCCATACGACCAGTGCCTGGAGCGCGGTTACGTTTGACCATTCGACCACCGGCTTCCCGCTGGTTGGCGGCCATGCCACGGCGGCTTGTGCTGGCTGTCACGGCGCGGGCAATGCCAACAAGCACCCCGCGCGCACCTGCAACGCCTGCCACGCGCGCGACGACGTGCATAAAGGCGCGAACGGCACCGATT
>NZ_JAYSBK010000012.1:0-46488 GCF_041915465.1 Novosphingobium sp.
AATGGAGAAAACCTCACCGCACTCGCGGTTGTTCGGCTCCTGGCCCTGACCGGCTTCCGGCGAGAGGAAGGCCAGGCAATGAAGCGTGCATGGGTCCATGCCGAAGGCGGCTTCATTGCATTTCCGGACACCAAGACCGATGCCCAGGTGCGTGCGATCGGGCCGGAAGCCCTGCGGGTGGTACTTGCGCAGGCCGAGATCGCCGGCAATCCGCATGTCTTTCCATCGCTGTCCGGTACTGGACCCTATCAGGCCTCCAGCGCATGCTTCATCCGCGTCTGCCGGTTGGCCGGGATAGAGGGCGCGACGCTGCACACCCTGCGCCACACCTTCGCCAGCATCGCTGGCGAACTGGGGTTCACCGAACTCACCATCCGCGCCATGCTCGGCCACGCCTCGCAGAATGTGACGCAGGACTACATCCATATCGACGAGGCGCTGAAACTCGCCGTGCGGCGCACCTCGGACGAGATTGCGCGCCTGCTCGATGAGGGGGCGAGCGGGCTGCGCCGCCCCGCCCTTGCTGCCTGATGATGGCGTCATCAAATCATTCGACGGAAGGTAACGAATATGTTACCCTTTACGGTGCAATGTGATTGTTGAGGAGTATGTTCGCGAGGATGGCAGCTCCCCGTTCCGGGGCTGGTTCGATGATCTCGATGTCTATGCCGCAGCCAAAGTGGCGACCGCCATCGTCCGGATGGAACTAGGCAACCTGTCGAACGTCAAATGGATCGGCGCCGGGCTTGGCGAGTATCGAATTGATTGGGGCCCGGGATACCGGCTCTATCTGACACAGGACGGCGACCAACTGATAATCCTCTTCGTGGGCGGGACCAAGAAGCGGCAACAGTCGGATGTCAGGCAGGCCGGTGCATTGCTCGAAGAGTACAGGGGCCGGAAGGCCAAGGTGAAGAAGGCAAGGAGTTAGGCAAGTTGGCACTGACACGCGATTTCAAGGAAACGGTGAAGGACCGCGCCGCGCGCGATCCCGCCTTCGCCAAGGCCATGCTCGATGAAGCCGCCACCGCCTTTCTCAACGGCGAGCCGCATGTGGCGCGTCTGATTCTGCGCGACCTGGTCAATGCCTCCGTAGGATTCGAGAGCCTTGCCGCTGAGACCAATCGGCCCAGCAAGAGCCTGCACCGGATGCTCTCGGAAAAGGGCAATCCGAGCATGGATAATCTTGCGGCCATTTTTGGCGTAGTGCGCAGGCGCCTTGGCGTCGCTTTAGAGGCTAACAGCGTCGAGCCGGCGTGAGCCAGGATTATCTGGCCGTCGAATTCGGACGCAAAGGCGGATAGATTGAGAGGCGCTCAAAACCTGCTATTGGAGCAATCGTCAGGAACGAAACCGCGCTCAAGCGGCTCGTCGGATACCCTTTTGCAGTTCCGACTTCCACTTCATCAACGCTCGGACCAGTTTTTCCGATGTAGGGATAAACTCGCCTTCAAGTCGCTCCTCTGCTTCGCGCTGGCGGCCGCCAAGCGCCGATGACATCACATGGCCAGCAGACCGGTGAAAATCGGCGTGAACACGTTTGACAACCTTGTACGGCACGTCTGCCTTGACCTCAGGAGAAAGCGCCGTGGAATCGAGCCATTGGCCGAACTTGCAGTTGCCATCGCAACTGGCGTCATGCGCCGAAATGTCAGACTTGCCCGTGCGCATTGCCGCACGTAGCCGCATCTTCCACATGCCGTGTGCGCCGATCGCTTCGTCGATCTGAGAAATGAGATTGGCGTTTGTCATGGGGCCGGCTCCGTTAGTTTGCGACAAGGCTTGAACTCGCCGGCACCTTAATATCAGAATATGATAATATATAATGGGCGCTCTACGGGTTAACGCTTAGTCCTGCCAATCTCCGGACGCTGAGCGCGAATTCTACCTGATAGACCGAACGCTACGCGGCGGCAGGCGTACTGCACGATGCAGGTTGAGTTTGACGAGGTCTCACCTGCCACCTGATAGGCCAATTCGCCAACCTCAACGTCTGTCAAAGTGGCTTTCCGTCACGATCCAACAGCTCAATCCGGTATGAGCAACCGTAGAGGGTCTTTCCCGGATGGCTGGAGACGTTGGAGATGGAGCGGGCGATGACGGTGTGTGTGCCAAATCCGCCTGGCTCGTTCGCGGGTTTGGTCACGTCGACGAGGATGCGCTGGCCGAGGAATTTGCGAAACGGCGACTCCGCTTCGACTTCGTCACGGGTGGCAACACCAGCAGCTTGCGCGGCCATGGCGATTTCCGCGATGGCGGCATCGCTGTCCAGTGCGTTGACGATGCCTTCCTCCCTGGCGATCCGTGCAGGATCGGCAAGATCCAATAGTGCCATGACCCCGCTGGAGCTGAACGCGATCCGACGCGTCGACCACGTGCCAGTAACCAATGCCGGCTGCGGCAACTCATATTCGGCGAGGAACGGATTGGGGCTCTCGATCTTTCGCCAGCCGAAGCGCTCAGCAAGCTTCTCCTCGCCGCTCAGGGCCCAGGCGAAGGCATTGTAGCTCGGGGCGTCGAGGTGGCAGTTGATGGCATCGGCAATATCGACCTTGGCCGGATCGAAGTCAGCCCCGTCCGAAGCGTGCGCAGGGGATGCTGTGAGCAATAACAAGACGAAGGCTTGGCGCAGCATTCCCGACGGCTAACCGATCACGACGTCCCTAACAAGCACTGGCGCTCATCCGCTGGTTGCGCGATGGCCGGTTTATGACACTATTCGCGCGCTTTAGTTTTCCTGTCCTCGTCATGATCGCGGGCAGCATGGTGGCACCTGTTGCCGTGGCTGCCGAGCTCTCGCCCACGCTGGAAAGTGGCGAGTTCGGTGACGAACGGCTGATCCTTGCCGCCGACCGGGAAACCGGCACCCTGTCAGGGTACTTGCATGACGGCGATTGCCGGGTGTTCTTCACCGGGGCGTCAAGGCCGGTCACCCAGTACCAGCGTCCTGAACTGGGCGAGAGCTATGAGCTCGAGTCCCGGGACCCGCAGCGCCCTGCCGCCACCTTCACCACCACGCTCTATTCGCGGGCGCGCGGCGGCTTCAACGATCAGATCACGCTGGAACCCGGCCCCGATGATGCGAATCGCCCGGCCGCTTGCCGCTGGCGGATCAGCCTCGACCGGGCCGGCCATGTCGGCAATAGCCTCATCGGTGTCGCCGTCGTCGCGCGGTCCCGCCCGCGGCTGTTCGAGCTGACAGAGACCAAGGAGGGGCTTCGCCTGGGGCCGGAGGGCCGGGCCGCGCTGTCCCGCAGTTCCGGCGTGTGGATCACCAAGACCTATGGCGCAGCCTGGTCGCTACCGGGCATGGTTCGGATCACCTGGTACGATCCGCCCGGCACCCCGCGTGGCGGCTATGTGCGCGCGCGCGACCTTTATCCCGTGCGCGCAGCCGAGAACGCCGAAAGCAAAGCCTTGCCCTGCACGATGCTCAAGGATGGTACTTTCGAGTCGCTGGGCGACTGCGCCACCCCGAACTCCGATGGCAGTTATGCCGTCGGGCCAGACGCGCTGCGGCAACTGCAATTCGACCGCCACGGACTCGCCACCTTTGCCATCCGCGCAGCAGGCTATGGCTATGTGCGGCGCGATGGCCACGCGCTGCTTGTTCCGACCTTCGACAATGCGCCAGATGAGTTTGCGAGCGGCCTGGTCCGGGCGCGCATGGGCGACAAGCTGGGTTATGCCGACCGCCGCCTTAACGTGGTTATCCCGGCGATATACGATGGGGCTCACCCGTTCATAAAGGGTCGCGCCTGGGCCTGCATTGGCTGTACTCTGGTCTCAGACGGCGAACACAGCTGGTATCGCGGCGGACAGGCCTCCTGCCTCAACCCGCGCGGCCACAAGCGACCGGAAGCGGAGTGCGGAACTGCGGGCTGGGTGCCCCCTCAATTGCGCGAGTAGCGCCCGCGTCCCATGTTTTCCGGGATGAGATCACGGCCCTGCACTTGAAGGCGCATCAAATCAAAGGGCAGCGCGACCAGTTGCTGCGTATCGACCGCGACTGTCTGGACGCCCTCGGTCAACGGCGGAATTGGCAAGCTTGCCGAGCGCCCGGAACCGTCCGGCAAGGTAAGGACAAGTTGCTCGACCGCCGCGCCGTTCCTTCGGGAAAGGAAGGCCCAGCCACCCCGGCTGGTTTCCGCTGTCTCGCGATGACCGTCGTTGAACACAAAGGTCACGCCGACACGCGACAGGCGCATTTCGCGGGCCGGATCGCCGACCACCACCGCCACGCCGCGCCGCCATTGCGAAGACGGGATCGGCGCATTGGCGGAGGCATCGTCGGGCACCGCCTGACATTCTCCCGGCACTACCGGGGCGCCAATATCCGGCAGCGGCACGTCGGCGGCGCGGTAGGCCTGCTCCATTTCATATTGCGCTTCGTACCAGGTCACCATCGCGGCTTCGGCGGCCGTGCGGTCGGCCTCGCTTGCGCCCGCAGCCGCGCCTTTCGCGGTCGCCCGGCTGGCATCGTCCCGGGCCGTTTCCGCGATCCGCCTCGCTTCTGCCGCCCGCGTCCGCTCGGCAAGGCCGGGAGCGGGGCGATCTTCGGGCAGCAGCAGCGGGGGAGAAGCCGCCACCCCAATGGTCCAGGGGCAGCGTTCGGCAATCGCTTCGGCTGCCCGCGCCCGCGTTGCATCGCGCAGACGTCGCTCGGCGGCTTCGTCCCACGGGAACGCCTGATCGACTCGAAACAACGGCGCATCTGCCGCGGGCAGATCGGCAGCAAGGATCACCGTCTGGTCAGCGCGGCCCCAGCGCCCCTTGGCCACCTGATCGACCGCGCCGTAGCTGATATACCACTCGAACCGGCCATCCGCCTTGAGCAGCAGTTCTGAGCCGGTCTCCATCACGCCCGACAGATAGTAATGACCCGCCAGTGCTCCATCAGGTTTGCCTATGTCGATCGGCGGTGCCGGCTGCACGCAGCGCATCCGGCGCCCTTCGCGCTCCAGCTGCTGCTCCATGTCATCGACAATCGGACCGACGTTCATGTCCCCTTCTGCCGATGGTGTTCGCCGGGCCTGATCAAGATAAGCCTTGCCCTTTGCCAGCGCAGCACAGGGATCACCTGTACCGGCAGCATTGGAGGCCCGGGCAATGTCGCGTTGCAGATCCGCCCTGACTACAAGCCCCATGCCGTCCTTCCCGGAAGGGTCCTCGGCCAGCAGGTCAGCCGTCTGATTATAGAATACGAGCGCCCCGGCATGATCGCCGACCGCTTTGGCTTCTGTCGCTTTTTCCAGCAGTTCCATCGCGGTTTGCGCCGGCTGTTGGGGTACCTGGGCGGAAAGCCGGGCACTGGCCAGCAATACTGAACCGGCGAGGATCAAGGACAGGCGACACACAGCTTTCATTGACCGCGCTTCCCGCTGGCGGTCGGAAGTGCGACATGATCCCCGTCCGCGCTCCGCCCATCCTCACAGCTTGCGGGCAACGCTTCGTCGATGTCGTCGAGCACGCGCAGCTCGACGTGGATGGGGCCATCGCTGGCCGTATAGGCGGTATCCCCGCTCGCATAGGTATAGCCCCGGAAGAAGCGCGGTGGGCTGGTGCAGGTGATCAGCGCATAAGGTGCGTTAAACAGGTCGTTGTCGTTATGGTCGGTCAGGTGAAACGTCTCGCCATAAGGACCGCTGCCAAAGCGTTCGCGCAGGTCGAAGGCGGCGTCGGGCAGGCGCACCGGCAGACGGAAGACGGGCGTTCGGCCTTCCCCGTCCGTCCGTCCCTGAAACACCTTCTTCTCGTCGGTCACGAAGGGCAATTCATAGTCCGTCGTCCGGCTGGCCGACAGGGCATAATCAGTATCAGCCGCCAGTTTGCCGGTTCGCGGGTGTCGCAGCACGAAGCGATAGGCATAGGCACCGCTGCCGATCACTTCCCCTCCGGCCGGGGCGGCAGCGCCGGCAGCGAGGGCGTCCCAGCGGTCTGCATCCGGGTTGTTCGCCTCCCCGGCCTCAGCCGCAGCAGCCGCAGCCTCCGGGCCAGCCTCGGCCGAAGCTTCAGCCTGCTCAAAGCTCTCGTCGATGGCGTCGAGCAGCTGACAGGTCTTGCCGAGCCGTACATTGTCGATCGCAGCCACGTCGAGAATATGCGCATCTCCGTCAGCCCGATAGCTGGCAATGACCTGCGCCTGTATCTTGCCAGTCTTGCCGCGCAGCTCGGCCAGCGGATCGCCTGCCCCCGCCGCCGGCAGCAGCCGATAACGCGTGCGCACGAGATTGCAGCGCTCCAGGACCAGGTTCTCGCCATCGGCGATGACCATGCCGATGAAGATGTCCAGCGGATTGGTCGCTGCTTTCTCTGCCTGGACCGCAGTGGATAGCAGCAGAAGACCGATCGCAGGCAGCAGCCAAAAGTTTCCCATGCGGTGATTGCAGGACGAAGCGGGCTTACTTAGGGCAGCAGTATGGATGTTCATATGTTCCGCAAAGTCTTGCAATTTCTTGCGCGCTATCAGGCACTCGCGCTGGTTGCCAGCCTCGTTCTGTTAACCGCTCCGCTGCGCGCCGCCAGCGATGACCGCCAAGTCAATACCGGGACGGTCGGGGCCGCGCGAGTCGTCTTGGAACTGGAGGGCAGCGACGAAGACGTGATGGGACGTTACTTCTATCGCAAGTATCGGCTCGATATCGGCCTAGGCGGCCGCTGGAGCGGCGACAGGCTCATCCTTGAGTCTCGCAGCAGTGGCGATCGACTGGTCCTGCGCCGTGAGGGTGCCCAGCTAGCTGGAGCGCTGACGACCAAGGCAGGGCGCACGCTGCCGGTTAGGCTGGCGCCAGCTCCGTTGGCGGCGGGTCTGTCTGCGGAAATGGGGGATCTTGCACCCTATGAGCGCCACCAGCTTGCCGAGCTGTCGCTGGTTCCAGGCACGATCCGTCACGACGGGGAGCGCACCTTGCGCGACTGGCGCGAACCCGTCAGCGGGATCACGCTGTTCCGCATCGAAAGCGGCTATCCGGCACCGGTTCTGGCTCGGATTAATGCCGCATTGGCACGCCAGCAGTGGGAGCGCGTGTCGCAATGGTTCGGCTGCGAAGGGTTTGACGGCCAATCGGGCATGGACGTCTCCGAAGCACGATCGCCATACTTGAGCGACGATTTCGTCAGCTATGCCTGGTTTTCCAGCTGGAGTTGCGCGGGCACGGCCCATCCCGATTTCGGGACACAAGGCGTGACCTTCGACGCCCGGACCGGCCGCGAACTCCAGCTGGAAGATCTGCTTTATTTCGGTAAGCCGCCAGCGCCCCAACCCGACACCTCCACCTTCTTTAACTATCGCGGTGACATCTTCGCGCCGCGTATCGTCTCCTTGCTCGGCCAGCTCTACCCGAACGAGATGCAGCCTGCCGATGGTGAGGCCGAAGAGGACCAATGCGACTATGCGGATACGTCCGTCTGGGATTTTCCAAGCTGGTACCTGACCGAGCACGGCCTCTATCTCGGCGCCTATTTCGCCCGGGCGCAGCGGCCGTGTGACGAACCGGACTGGTCCGTCATCCCTTGGCAACACCTGACCTGGCACAAGGGCGATGACACGCGGGCCCACCGTTCTGCAGTGCCGTCTGCCACCTTGCGTTTCGGACAGCGTGAATTCACCCGCGACGACATCGCGAATGTTGCTCTCGACTTCGATCACCGTAATTTCCCGGTTCTCGATATCGCCTTGCGTCCTGAGGCAGCAAAACATCTGGAAGCCGAAACAATCCGCCTGCTGAATACCGATGTCGCCATCACGGTGGGAGACAAGTCCCTCAGTTCCGCCCGGGTTATCGAGCCGATCGCGGAAGGACGCATACGGATCAGCGGCAGGTTCAGTCTGGTCGAGGTGCAAGGCATGGCCGGCCAGATCATCTGCGCCATGCATCTGAGCTCTGAACAATATGGCTCCCTAGCCCTCCTTGACAGACTGGCCTGCGAGCCGTCCGACCCACAAGGCGCGACACCATGACCCTCCCACGCATTTCCTTCGTGATCATGCTGTTGTCTCTGCTCGGGATAATGCCAGCCGCCGCACAGCAGGTTCGCACCCCGCCGCCTGGCACGAGCGAGCGCACCCAGATCCTTGATGCGCTGCGGCCATCCCCGGGTTCGAAAATCCGGTTCGTCGTTCACCAGATGAAGGTGATCAAAGGCAAGACAGCGACTTATGCCTATGCCGTGGTCGCGCCGTCGAAGCAGGAATACGACGGCGGCGAATACCTGTTGAAGCAGGATGGCGGATGGCGCGTGATCTGGTCGGTCACCGGAGGGGGCACCGATGATTGCCGCACGGCGGCCATATACTACCAGTCGGCCCTCCGCCTGTTCCAGGCTGAAGGGATCGACCCCGATGGGGTGAACCCCCAAATTCACGAGGAATATCTGCGCCTCGCCACCTTTTCGGCGGAAGACCCGGACTGCACCGCACTGGGCGATCTGGGCCCGGACCTCCCCGTCAGCGATGAGAAAGGGGATGATCGGGACGGTCCGCAACCCGGTAACCAGGCGCGCTCACGCATTGCCCCGCACCCACGGTTTCGCGCACCCGTCACGCAGGCGGACCTCGACGGCGATGGCAAGCCCGACGCGATCTCGGTCGTCCACATCCTGCCCGGCGGCGCGGGACGCGATTTGCCCCTTGGCATCGTCATCGCCAACCCCTGGGACAGCGACGCCTCAGCGCAGGGCCTGACCGACGAGGATCAGACAATGGCGCTGGTTGTCGAAAACTCCCGCACCAGCACCCGCTATCTCCTGCACAGCCCCTATGTGGAAATTTCCGCTAGGGTGGGCGCCGGTCCCCCGGTTGGAGTAGAGCGCGCGAATACGCGGCTGGCGCGGGGATTCCGCAAGGATTGCCCGGACTTGCGCCACGACTTCCTGCGGATGGCGACCGAGGCGGGCATCGACATTGCCCTGTTCTGGAACGCGGGAACTAGCCGCTATGACGTGTGCTGGCCCAACGAGATCCCGTGAAGACTTGCATGGCAACCTTTATACGGGGAATCGAAAGGCGATAAACCGACGGAAGCTGCCTTCCATCCGGCTGGTTCTGATTGGCGCCTGATCACTCCGTCGTCCGGCCGTCAAAATGCTCATGGTCTGCGGCCGCATCAGTGCAAGTCTTGTGAACGGTCCCGTCCAGATGTTCCGGCGGGCCATAGATGGTATAGAGGCGCAGCGGTTCCTTGCCGGTGCTGATCACATTGTGGCGTGCGCCCTGGGGCACGATGATTCCGTCGTCCGCCTTGACCTTGTTGCAGACACCATCGATCCAGATTTCGCCTTCGCCACCCTCGATGCGGAAGAACTGATCGCGGTCATCGTGGACTTCTTCGCCGATTTCGTCACCGGGCTGGATCGCCATCAAGACAAGCTGGAGGTTATGCCCGGTGTACAGCACGCGGCGGAAATCATTGTTTGCTTCCGTCAGTTCTTCGATGTTGTCGACGAAACCCTTCATCCTGCCTGCTCCTGTTATCTAACGCGGCCCTTATCTATCGTGAAGGGCAAGCGAATGTCACCCGGTTTGGGCTGACGATCCGCAGCGCCCAAGACCGTAAATCACACCCCCGAAAGTCGGGGCCGCAGCCAGAAGGGGGGCTTCCGGTGCGGCCCCTGTCCGCCAGCATGGGGGTGCCGGCAGAAACGCGATCAATTGGTAATCTCGATCCGGTAACTGTCGTGGCAAGCCACGCAGGCATTGAGCGCCTGGCCAAGCGCAGCGTTCGCAGCACTTCGATCACCTTTGGCAGCGGCAAGGTTCAGGGTATCGAATTGCTGGCGCATGCTGCTGCTCATCTGGCGAAAGCCGGGCGGCTGGCGTTCGCGCAGGCCTTCGGGCGGCCGTTTTCCGCGCCCGGTACCTTGCGCCTGCGCTGCGGCGCTGACGGCGTTCCAGTCGTCAGCAGCCATCGCCGTTTGGATGTCGCGGACCGAGGTCAAAATCCCCCGCATTTCCGTCAGGACATGATCAGCCTGTGCCGGACTGAGCGAGACGGCTTCACGTTGATCGGGCGGTGCGAACTGGACAGAACCGGAGGCACCTGCGCTGTTCTGCGTGCGCATGAGCAGGGCCAACAGGACGAAGACTGCCAGCAACAGGACAACGATCAGGCGGCCAGCAGTCTGGCCCATGCTATTTACCCTTCGCTGCGCCGACAGGCCAGGAAACCAGGATTGCCCCGCGCAGGTCGCCTGGCTTGAAACCGGTTGCCTTGTCGGCCGGATAGAGTTCGGCCAGCTTGTCCCTCACTTCTGTCCCAATCGACGTGCCGTGGCAGGCCGCGCACGGCTGCTCCTTCATCGGGATCGCGCGCATGTAATGCGCTCTCGCATCAGCGCCCGAACCGCTCGTCCATTGCATCACCGCGGGCTTGCCGGCTGATGTCAAGGGCGCGGCCGCCAATTGCTCAAGCCGTTCACGCAGATCGCCCTCTGGCGCTGCGGCGGGATTGCGCTCCCTGAGTGCGATTCGGCGCACCTCGGCCCCGCTTTCCTCAGACAGGCTGGCGGCGATGGCAGGGGCGGCCTGCTGGCAGACGCCAATGGCGCCGACCGGGCCGCCCGCTTTCATCGCCGCCTGAAGCTGGCCCTGAAGATCCGCCTGGAAGCGGTCCGCCAGCGCAGCTGACTTGGCCGAGACGTCAACCGGCTCAGGCGAGGGAGCGGCGCATCCAGCCACTGCCAGAATCACGCCAGCCAGCATCAGTCGCGTCACAGGTTGGGGTCCTCGTCCATGGGCGACTGGAATTCGTGCCACATGCCGTTGATGATGCCGAAGGCGAGCGCCAGCCCAAGCCCCAGGATCCATGCGAAATACCACATCGTTTTCGCTCCTTAATAGAAGTCGGGGTTGGTGCGCACGTCGCGCAGGGTCACCCGGCCGAACAGGACCTTCATCACCCAGGCGGTGTAGGTCAGGACCAGCGGCAGGAAGATCAGCGTCACCAGCAGCATGATCCACAGAGTCAGGTGGCTGGACGAGGCGTTCCACGCCGTCAGGCTCGATTGCGGATCGATCGAACTAGGCAGGATGAAGGGGAACATCGACAGGCCGACCGTGGCAATGATGCCCACGGTGGCCAGCGACGATCCGGCCAGGTGCAGAACATGGCTGTGGCGACGAATACCCAGCAGGGCAATCAGCGGCCCGGCCAACCCCAGCACCGGCGCAATCATCATCCAGGCATAGCGGCCGTAATTGTCGATCCAGGCGCCGGGTGCCGCCACCGTCTTCACGAAGAGCGGGTTCGAGGGGCCATTGGGATCGACCACGCCTTCCAGCCGGAAGCCCATGGCGCCATTGGCGACCCAAAATCCGCCGGCTGCGAACAGGACAAGACTGGCGATCGCCGCCACGCTGCCGATCCGGCGCGCGCGGTCCATCACCGCCCCACGCTCGATCTTGACCGCCAGGAAACCCGCCCCATGCATCACGACCATGGCGACCGAAAGCAGCCCTGTCATCAGCGCGAAAGGCGAAAACAGGCCGAGCAGCGAACCTTCGTAGAAGCTGCGCAGATCGCTATCGAGCCGGAAGGGTGCGCCTTGCAACACGTTACCCACCGCCACGCCGAACACCAGCGCGGGCACGAAGCCGCCGATGAACAGCGCCCAGTCCCAACGGCTGCGCCAGGCGGCGTCCGGGCGCTTGGAGCGATACTTGAAAGCAACGGGACGCAGGATCAGGGCCGACAGCACCAGGAACATGGCAAGGTAGAAGCCCGAAAAGCTCACCGCATAGACGAACGGCCAAGCGGCGAAGATCGCGCCGCCGCCAAGGATGAACCACACCTGGTGGCCTTCCCAGTGCGGCGCGATGGCGTTGATCGCCATGCGGCGTTCCTCGTCGGTCTTGCCGATGAAGGGCATCAGCGAGGCGACGCCCAGGTCATACCCATCGGTCAGGGCAAAGCCGATCAGGAGCGTGCCCATCAGGCCCCACCAGATGACCCGCAGGGTTTCATAATCGAGAGGGATTTCCATTGTCTCAGCCTCCCTTATTCCGCCGGCAGCGGAGCATAGCCCGCCTGGCCGCGTGACTGTTCGGGTTCATGGTGCTCCACCGGGCCTTTGCGGATCGTGGCGATCATCAGGCGCACCTCGATCACGGCCAGCGTGCCATACAGCAGCGTGAAACCGATGATCGTGGTCCAGATCTGGGTGACCGTCAGCGAGGATGCCGCGAGGAACGTGGGCAGCACGCCTTCAACTGCCCAGGGCTGGCGTCCGATCTCGGCCAGCATCCAGCCAAATTCGATGGCGATCCACGGCAGCGGCATGATGGCCACCGCAATCTTCAGGAACCAGCGCTTGCTGAACTTGCACGCCGAGGCGCAGTAGAAGGCCAGCGCGAAGAAACCGATGAAGAAGAAGCCCAGCCCCGCCATGATGCGGAACAGCCAGAACATCAGCGGCACGTTGGGGATCGTGTCCTTGGCGGCCAGCATGATCTGCTGGTCACTGGCGGCGCGCGGATCGGCCACATGCCGCTTCAGCAGCATGGCATAGCCAAGGTCGGCCTTGTGCCGCTCGAACTGCTCACGCGCGGCCATGTCGGTGCGGTTGACCTTCAGCTTTTCCACCGCGTCATAGGCGACAATGCCGCTGCGGATGCGTTCGTCCGCCTTGAGCACCAGTTCGTTGATACCCATGACCTCGCCCGTCAGGCTGCGGGTGGAGATGAGACCCAGGACGTAGGGCACCTTTACTTCGTAATGCGTTTCCTGCGCGTCCATGTCGGGGATACCGAACAGGGAAAGGCCAGCCGGCGCCTCCTCGGTGTGCCACATGGCTTCGATCGCGGCGAGCTTCATGCGCTGGTTGTCGGTCAGGGCGTAGCCGGATTCGTCCCCCAGCACGACCACCGACAGCGACGAAGCAAGGCCGAAAGCCGAGGCCACCATCATCGAGCGGCGCGCCACGTTGGTCCACTTGCCCTTGAGCAGGTAGTAGGCCGAGACCCCCATGACGAAGACCGATGCGGCGACATAGCCGGCGCTGACCGTGTGGACGAACTTGGCCTGCGCCACCGGGTTGAACAGCACCGAATAGAAATCGGTAACTTCCATGCGCATGGTTTCGGGATTGAACCGCGCGCCGACAGGGTTCTGCATCCAGCCATTGGCGATGAGGATCCACAGCGCCGAGAGGTTTGAGCCGAGCGCGACCAGAAATGTGACGGCAAGGTGGGCGATCTTCGACAGCTTGTCCCAGCCAAAGAACATCAGGCCGACGAAGGTCGCTTCGAGGAAGAAGGCCATCAGGCCCTCGATCGCCAGCGGCGCCCCGAAGATGTCGCCGACATAGTGCGAGTAATAGGCCCAGTTGGTGCCGAACTCGAACTCCATGGTGATGCCGGTTGCAACGCCGAGGACGAAGTTGATGCCGAACAGCTTGCCCCAGAAGCGCGTGATGGTCCGCCAGATTTCCCGGCCGGTCATCACATAGATGCTTTCCATGATGACCAGCAGGAACGACAGGCCAAGGGTCAGGGGAACAAACAGAAAGTGATACATCGCGGTAAGCGCGAACTGGAGCCGACTAAGCTCGACAACCGCCATATCCATATGCACGCTCCTTTACCGACCCCGATTGGCCGGATGGGACTCGACTCAGCGCATCCACTCACTTATTGAATTTGCGAATATGCTAATATGACTTGGCCGTCAATCGCGACCTGAAAGCAAAATGTCCTCTCATCAGTCCTCATCCGCCACCCCAAAGCTGCGTCGTCCGGCGAGCCATGCCGCTGCCCGAGCGACTGGATTTTGGTGGCTTGGCGACACGGCTGGCGCCATCCTCTTTGGCGGGTGCCTGGCAGCGTTCATCGCGTCGTGGACGGCTGAGGCGCTGCCCCCACAGGCATGGTGGCTGCTTGCAGGAATCGTCGTCAGCGGCCTGCTGCGTGCGGTCGCGCAAGCGATGGCGGGACTTAGCGGTCAACGGGCCACCACCCGGGCAAAGTCTGCGCTGCGGAACCGCGTGATGGCGGCGCTCCTGCCCAGCGGGCAGATGCGGGGGCGGTTGATCGGCGAAGATCTGCGCGTAGCCGTCGATGATGTGGAGGCGCACGAAGGACTGATCGCCCGATTCCAGCCGCTGCGGATGGCAGCCATGCTGTCCCCGCTGATCATCGCCGCGACAGTCACCTTCGCCAGCTGGTTTTCTGCCCTGATCCTGTTGGCGACGCTGATCCCCTTCGGTGCGGGCATGGCGCTCGCTGGCCTCGCCGGTAAGGCCGAGGCGGACCGGCAGTTCCTGGCCCTCTCGCGCTTGTCCGGCCTGTTTGTCGACCGGGTGGCCGCGCTGCCGGTAATCCTTGCTTTCGGCGCGGAGGATCGCATCACCCGCCAGATCGGTGGAGCCGCCCGCGAGGTCGCGGCTCGCACCATGCAAGTCCTCAAGATCGCGTTCGTGTCCAGCGCCATGCTGGAATTCTTCGCGGCCCTGTCCGTGGCACTGGTGGCGGTCTATTGCGGATTCTCGCTGCTGGGGTTGCTGCCGTTCCCGGCGCCGGAAGAGCTGAGCCTTGGCGAAGCCTTCTTCGCCCTGGCGCTCGCCCCGGAATTCTATCTCGGCATGCGGCGGCTCGCTGCGGCCTATCATGACAAGCAGCAAGGCCAGGCCGCTGAGCGCAGCGTGGCCGCCGCGTTGGCACAGGCGCAAACCACTCCCCGGCCGTCCGCAGCCGCCTTGCCCGATGACATCCGGCAGCTCTGCGTTGAAGACCTGACAATCCGCTATGATGACGGCAACTGCATCGGCCCGATCCCCGCGTGCTGGCGGGGGCCAGGCCTGCATGTCGTGACGGGACCAACCGGCACGGGCAAATCATCGCTGCTTCATGCCCTGATCGGGTTGGCACCGGTATCGACCGGCCGGATCATCCTGAACGATGCGCCAATTGCCGCTGGCGCGCTGATGGTCCTGACGGGATGGGCCGGGCAGCGCCCGTTGCTGCTACCGGGCACCCTGGCCGACAACCTCAAACTCGGCAGCAATGACCTCGCACCGCAGGATCTGGCGCATCTGATCGCAGCAAGCGGACTTTCCGATCTGATCGCCGCGCGGGGCGAAGACCTGACGATCGACCCGCGCGGCTCCGGCCTGTCCGGCGGCGAGCGTCGTCGGATCGGGCTGGTGCGCGCGATTGCCAGCGGGCGGCCGCTGCTGCTGCTCGACGAGCCGACCGCCGATCTCGACCCCGCAACCGCCGCTAAGATCATCGAGCTGCTACAGGACGTGGCCCGCACCCGTCTGGTGATCGCGGCGACGCATGATCCGGCGCTGATGGCCGGTGCCACAAGCCGCGTGGTGATGGCATGATCGAGCGCCTCCTTCGCGATGCGACGCGCCGACAGCGCCGCAGTACGGCGATTGCCATCGGCCTTGTCATGGTCGCGGCACTGGCGGGCGTGGCGCTGCTGGCGCTGTCGGGCTGGTTCCTGACGGGCGCGGCCATCGCGGGTGCGGGCGGCATGGCCAGCGTGCGCGCCTTCAATTACCTGCTGCCCAGCGCCGGAATCCGGGGCCTGGCCATCGCCCGCACGCTCAGCCGTTATGGTGAGCGCCTGTTCAGCCACCGGGCCGCGCTCCTTGCCCTAGCGGATTTGCGGCCCGCCCTGTTCGCACGGCTTGCAGCAACCGACCCGTCACGCTCTTTGACCCAGTCCAGCGGAGACATGGCAGCGCGGCTTGGCTCGGATGTCGATGCGCTGGAAGACAGCGTGGTGCGCAAGGTCACCGTCCCAGGCGCCCTGGCCGGAGCGGCAGCTGGCCTGATCGCGGCGAGCCTTGCCGGATGGCCGGCGGCGCTGGCGCTGCTGGCCGGACTTGCGGCCATGCGGCTATGCTCGCGAATGCTCGCGCCGCACCTGCTGACGCAGCCCCGACAGGACCATGCCGCGGCTCTCAATCGGCTCAAGGCCGATTATGCCAGCTACGCTGCCTGTTCCGGCGAGATCGCGGTCTATGGTCTAGGTGCACAGGTTATCGCGGCGCTCGATCCGCACGCCCGAGCGCTGGACGGGGCGCGTGCCGCCATTGTCCGGGGCGAAGTGCTTATCCAGGGCGCGCAGCTGGTGCTGGCCGCGCTCACCGTGATGGGCGTCCTGGCTTTGGCCGATGGAGGGGCAGCACTGGTTGCTCTGGCAGCTCTTGCGGCAGCGGCCACGGCAGATATCTGGTCGGCGCTGGCACGTACCGACATGGAACACTTGCGGGTTTGCGATGCCATCGAGCGCCTCGAAACCCTTGCCACACTGCCTGCGCGCCAGGCTGATGCCACTTTTGCCTCAGAGATAGAGGGCATAACGTTCATCATCGATGGCAGGCCTCATGTGCTGCAACGGGGCGAACGCCTGCTGATCGCCGGACCGTCCGGCTCCGGCAAGTCGCGCCTGCTGGGCACGCTCATCGGCCTGCGCCGGGACGCGCCGGAGGGCTTGGTAGCGGGCGGGCAGGACGTTGGCGCGCTGGGGCTGGAACGCTTGCGTCCGCTGTTCGCCTACGCTCCGCAGGATGCCGGGTTGATTGCTGGCACAGTGGCCGACAACCTGCGCCTCGCCCGTCCCGGCATCACTGAAGCCGAGATGTGGGAAGCGCTGGAAACCGCTTGCCTCGCCGAAACCGTCCGCAGTCTCCCCCAAGGCCTTGCCGAATGGCTGGGCGATAATGGAGCCCGGCTGTCTGGCGGTCAGCGCAAGCGGTTGGCGCTGGCCCGCGCCTTGCTGGCACAGAAACCCTGGCTGGTGCTCGATGAACCGAGCGAAGGACTGGATCCGGAAACGGAACGCGCGCTGTGTCAGCGCCTGTCAGCCTGGCTGGATAGGACCGGAACCGGACTGATGCTAGTCAGCCACCGCAATGGCCTCCACTCGCTCGCTCGTCAGATGGTTACGCTGGATCCTGTCAGCGCGTGATGCGGCTGACCCGGGCAAACATGGCCGCGCCCAGTCGAGAATCGGGAATGGGAGAACCAGCGGCGCGGGTATCCTGCATTGCACCGCTGCTATCGCCCTCGGGGACCAGCGCATCCAGGATGGACCGGGCCGCCTTCATCTGATCGGCGTCAATCGTGTAGAAGACCTGCTTGGCTTCGCGCCGCGAGGAGACCAGCGCAGCCTTGCGCAGGATCGCCAGCTGCTGGCTGAGCACTGACAGACCAAGGCCGGTGCGCTCAGCAACGTCACCCACCGATCGCTCACCTCCGGTCAATTCCTTGAGGATCGCAAGGCGCATTGGATGGCCGAGCACGCGCAGCAGTTCAGCCTGCTCCTCGGTGCTGGCCACGGGTTGGGCGGGTGCAGGCGCCATCATGCCTTCTTGTCCTTACCCGACTTATTCTTGACCGGCTCATCTTTGACCGGACGATAAAACCATTCCATCGCCTTGCCAGCTGCCAGGGCCTCCTGCTTGCTGAATCCCGGCTGAGCCAGCAGCGGATCGCCCGGCTGCCAGCCTTCAGGCGCCAGGCATTGTCCGTCTTCCGTGCGCTGGAGCGCGGTAACAATCCTAAGGATTTCATCAACCGAGCGCCCGACGGCGAGCGGATACCAGTTCATCGCGCGAACGATACCGGCCGGATCAATGAAATAGGCGGCGCGTACCGAGGCTGCGTTGTGAGCTTCCGCCGAAACCATGCCAAAGGCACGCGCAATCTCGAGGTTCGGATCCTCGACGATCGGAAAGGGCACCGTCACGCCCAGATCGTCATGCAAGCCTCGGATCCAGGCCAGATGGGAAAACAGGCTGTCGACCGAATGGCCCAGAAGGCTACAACCCAGCGCCTCGAAGCGGTCAAAGGCGCGGGCAAACGCCACGAATTCACTGGTGCAAACCGGGGTGAAGTCGCCAGGGTGCGAAAAGAACACCAGCCAGCGGCCGCGATAGTCTGACAGGCGGACCATGCCTTCGGTCGAGCGGGCCACGAAATCCGGTGCCGCTTCGCCAATGCGCACCGGTGCGTACTGGGCGTTGCCGTCACTATCGTCCATATGCCCCTCCTATTTAGCCCCGGTTTGATCGTTTTAAATAAATGTTGCATTCATGGCAATGTTCCCGCCCTGGATGATCGGGGAAGCTTTCCTGCTAGGCGCGGCATCATCGGCGTCATTGATATTGGTCATGATCGGCAAGGCACCTTGAACCCGGACGACATCATTCAGATTGGTCCACTGGCACTGGCGCTCGACCGGCTCGTCGCGGTTGGCTTGATCCTGGCCTTCCTGACTGCGCTCGACTGGATCATCCGCCGTTACCGGGTGACGGCATGGCAACCGGCCGTTCTTGCTGTCCTGGCAGGCCTCTTGGCGGCACGCGCTGGCCATGTCTGGCTTTACCGGGAAAGCTATGCGCTGGAACCTGTGGCTGGCCTGCAGGTCTGGCTGGGCGGATGGGACTGGCGCTTTGGGGTCGCTGCGGCAGGTCTCGTCTTGGCTCTCGCTTTGCGCCAGCCAAGGCCGGTCGCTGCCGGACTTGCCGCGCTGGGCGCGTTGTCCCTGATCTGGGCTGGCTTCCTAGGCCTGGGGGTAGACAGGCCAGCACTGCGTTTGCCGCAGGGCATGGTACTGGAGGGACTGGCGGCAGAAGCCGGGCCCGCCCCCACATGGCGCATCGGCCAATTGCGGGGACGCCCCGCAGTGATCAACCTCTGGGCCACCTGGTGCCCGCCTTGCCGGCGGGAGATGCCCATGCTGACGCAGGCCGCAAAAGCAGAGCGCCGGGCAACGATCCTGCTGGTGAACCAGAGTGAACGACCCGCGCAGATTTCAGCCTTCCTGCGCGCGCAAGGACTTGATCCCGCGCATGTTGCACTCGATCCTTCAGGTCTGCTTGGCGAAATGACCGGCGCTGCGGCACTGCCGACAACCCTGTTCATCGACAGCGATGGCACGGTCCGTCAGGTTCACACCGGCGAGATCACCCGGGTTCAGCTCGACATCGCCATTCGGGCACTGGAATAGCAGCGTTAACCAGCAGCCAGATTATGACCGGCAGCCTCTGCCTCTGCCCCGTCCATGCCCGCCCCGCCCAGTCTGGGCTACGCCACTTCTACCGCCGCTTTCCTCCCGTTCGAGGCAGCGGCGGAATGCCGGCAAGTGATTGTCGCGCGACGCATCCTGAAGGTTCTGCAGGACCTGCCGGACAACATCGTCTGGAATTGCGGGCAGCAGCCGATCGTACAGGGCAATGTTCTCAATCTCGGCTTCGATGGCTATTCGGCAAGCCTCAGCCAGCGTGGCGGGGGCTGAGCCCTTGCCTTCCCAGGGATTGGCCGGGATCGCGAAGCCCAGGCGTGTCATCTGCCGCTCGATCGCAGCCGAATGCCGCCGCTCGGCAGCGATGATGTTAATGAAGGGTCGAACTTCGCCAAATTTCCCGATCACAGTGGCATAGGTCGCCTCAGCCTTGCGCTCGTCGTCAAGGGCCTCCAGCAGGACAGCTTCCAGATCGATGTCAGTCATGCTGATCTCCTTGCAGGCCGGAGTGGGCAGTCCGTTCAACCTTGATCATGGTCTATCCTGCGCTTCGGCCTGGGACCATGCTGCGTCCAGAATTCCTGCATGACAAGATAAGTGAAGGACACCGACCAGCCAATCAGGCCAAAGCCAGTCAGGGATTCAAAGCCGACCACGATGCGATAGGCGCCATGCGGGAACAGGTCGCCAATCCCGAGCGTCGTGAAGCTTGTGATCGAGAAGTAGAAATAGTCGACTGCGCTACGGGAAAAGTGGCCCGCGATCTCACCCAATTGGGGGAAAGGCTGCATCAACCGGTACGTTACCGCAAATATGACGACTTCGAACAGGTGGGCAAGAAAGACTGCCGTGATCACCACGAGAACCTTGGGTCGCGGCGGGATGGTCAGCCTGGGAGTGAGCAGAGACGTGAGGCGCAGCGCCTCGTAGTGAACGATGACGCACAGACCTACGGTCGCAAAGGCAATGAGCAAGGCCCAGAACAGGATCATGGCAACACATGCCTTTCGTCAAAGGAACGATCAGGGGATCTGAATTTCGATCCGCCCCAATCCCGAACTTCCGGTGACCGTGTTTCGCGCGAACAGGACCAGCGTGTAGCGCCCGGCCGGCGGCTGCGGCAGGCTCCCAGCGAAGCCGCCGGGGGCAGACGCGAATGCAAGTCCCTCCTTCCGATCCTGGCGGCCGTCCTGCCACAGGCTTGCTTCCACCTGGTAATCGGCTGCATCCCAGAGACCGCCTGGGGTCAGTGGGCAGCCGCACATCGGTTCAACCTTCGCCGTAACATGCAAGCCTTCCGGCGTGATACGAATCGCAGGCGTCACAGCAAGGCCCGGCAATTCGATGCTCCAGCCATCGCCCGCAGTCACCGGCACGCCAGGCATCATCCAGCGCTGCGCGGTGACCCGGACGGCGGAACCCGGGCGGCCAAGCGCGCCCTTGACCTCCAGTTCCACCAAGGTTGGCTGGACAATGTCGAGCGTGGCGTGAAAGGCGGCGGCATCAGGCGTCGCGCGCAGCGGGCTTCGGCCGGCGGACTGCATGATCCGATCGGTGTTGCCGGTGCCGCCTTTCGTAATTCCTTCGGCAAGAATGCGCCCGCTTTCCGCATCGCGCAGGATGACTTGCGCACCGCCGGTGCTGTCGCCGACAAACTTGGCGTCCTGGCTGATGACGCGCACCGTAACCGGTGTGGGTTCGGCAAACGCCGGTGCGGCCAGCAGCGTGGCGGCCGAGAGGAACGCGCCTGCAAGGCGCAGGACAAAGCACCGATTATCAGGCATCGGCGCTGACCAGCCAGATGGCATAGCCCATCATCACCCCTTCGCCGGGGCGGTAGTGCCTGGCGTAGAGCGCCGTCAGTTCGGCCGCTGCTGCCTCCTGGACCTCCGGCGGATAATCGAGCAGCGCCTGCCCGAAGGCGAGGGCATGGCGGACGAAGGCCTGCGCCTGTTCCGCCGTGGAGCCCGGGCCACCCACGGGCAGTTCGCCCTTGGCAGCGACGATATTCACATTGCTGAAGCCTGCCGCGATGAGCGTTTCTTCCATGTATTCGCGCTCTTCGAAGGCAAACGGCCCCGGTGCGCGCGGCACGGGCGCGGGCATTTCGACATGGCGCCTGGCCACCGCCATGCCATCAAGCATCCACGGGTTCTGCTGCGGCGGCCCCCAGACGGCCAGATCGAGGCGCCCGCCCGGTTTGAGCAGACCGCGCAGGTTTGTGAAGGCTGCCACAGGCTCGGCAAAGAACATCGAGCCGAAGCGCGAACAGAGCCGGTCGAACGGTGCGTCGGGCACCGAAACCGTGGCCGCATCGGCGCAGATGAAGCGGGCATTGGCAATCCCGGCCGCCGCCGCGCGGCGCGTGGTTGCAGCGGCAAGATCAGGGGAAATGTCGATCCCGACAACTTCGCCATCCGGGGCTACGGCCTGAGCAATGGCAAGGCTGGTCGCCCCGCCGCCGAAACCGATATCCACGACACGTTCACCGGGCCGGTAGGCCGCATGCGCCAGCAGCGCCTCGCCTGCCGGGGCGATGGTGTTCTCAAAACCGGTGAGGTTGGCAAGCCAGCGCGCGCCCATCTCGCCCGCCCAGTCTTCATATTTGAGAGCATCGGCATGGTGGTGGTGGGCGTCAGTCATCGCGGGTCTCCTGTGGTGCTTGGCGCACCATAATCGCGCAGGCCAAAAAGAAAAGTGACCAGTCGCTTTCTTTATGGCAGGGTGTCTGCATGAACCGTCCTTATCTCTCCGCCGACTTGCGCCGGGCCGAGACCGTGGTGACCGTGATCGGACTGGCTGCCAGCCATGATCCGGCCGTGATGACCACCGGGCAGATAGCAGCGGCCATGGGCGTGTCACAGGGCGCGCTGTTCCGCCATTTTCCGGACAAGATGGCGATCTGGACCGCCGTGCTCGAATGGACCTGCGCTGAACTGAACCACCGCTTCGACACCTTGTCGGAAGGCCCGCCGCTCGCCCGGCTGGAGGCGATGCTGGCCGCGCATGTCGATTTCGTCATCGAGCGGCCGGGCGTGCCGCGCATCCTGTTCGGCGAACTGCAGCGCGCCGGCGACACCCCGACCAAGGCCATCGCCCGCCAGCTGATGGCCGGATACCGGGCGCGGGTGGCGCATAAACTGCTTGCTGCGCGCGAGATCGGCGAGATCGCCGACGCTACCGATGTGGAGGCCGCGACCGTCATGTTCCTTGCGATGGTGCAGGGCATGGTCATGCAGGGGCTGGCAATCGACGATTTCTCGGCCATGCCAGTGCTCGCCCGCCGGCTGTTCGGCCTGTTCCGGCAAAGCCTGGGAGCCGCGCCATGCGCATAGTCCTTCCGCAAAGCCGACGCGCCCTGCTGCTGTTGGCGGTGCTCGCCACCTTGGTGCTCCTGCTGGGCTTCGTAGCTGTTCGGTCCGGCCCGCTGGCCCCGGTGAAGGTCACGGTTGCCAGCATCGAGGAGCGCGCGATTACCCCAGCCCTGTTCGGGATCGGTACTGTCGAAGCACGCTACATTCACCGTATTGGCCCGACCGCGCCTGGTCGCGTCGCCAGCTTGGCCGTCGACGTGGGTGACCGGGTGGAAGCCGGGCAGGTGCTGGCTCTGATCGATCCGATCGATCTTGACCAGCGCATCGCCGCCGCAACCGGCAGTGCCGGTCGTTCTGCCGCGCTGGAGCAAGCGGCGGCCTCGCAGGTGGCGGATGCCAGCGCGCGTCTGGCCCTGGCCCGCAGCGAAGCGATCCGAGGCGAGGAACTGTTCAGGGGCGGCTGGCTGACGCGTACCGCACTCGACCAACGGCGCCAGGCGCTGGCGGCTGCCGAAGCCGGACTGGCTGCGGCGCAGGCGAATCGAACGGCGGCCACTCAGGATCGCGGCCGTACGGGGGCGGAACGTGCCGCCCTGCAGGAGCAGAAGGCCAACCTGCGCCTCGTCGCCCCTAAGGCCGGGCTGGTCGTGCGCCGCCTCGCTGAACCGGGGACGACCGTGGTGGCCGGCCAAGCCGTCGTTGAAATCGTCGACCCGGGAGAGCTGTGGATCAATGCCCGGTTCGACCAGACCCGCGCGGGCGGCATCGCGGCAGGCCTGTCAGCGCGCATCGTCCTGCGTTCGCGGATCGATGCGCCGCTGCGCGGCTCTGTATTAAGGGTGGAGCCGGTGGCCGATGCCGTGACCGAAGAGGTACTAGCCAAAGTGACCTTCGATGCCGGCGCGGGGCTTCCGCCGATCGGGGAACTCGCCGAAGTGACCATCGACCTTCCGGCACGAGGGCGCACGCTCGCAATGCCCAATGCCGCCATCCACCGCATCGGCAGCGACGTAGGTGCCTGGGTCTTGCGGGATGGCGATCTGGAGTTTGCGGTCCTGAAGCTCGGCACGGAAGATGCCGAGGGTTGGGTGCAGGTGCTGGATGGCCTTGGCAAGGGCGATCAGGTGATCCTGCACAGCGCCCGGCCGCTGACGGCATCGAGCCGCATCACGGTGGTCGACAAGCTGCCATGATCAGCCTTGCCGGCCGCGACATACTGCATGGCTGGGGCAAGTTCGTGCTCACCGGCGTGGGGCTCGGCCTGCTGATCGGCGTCACCTTGTCGATGGCCGGGGTCTATCGCGGCATGATCGATGATGCTGAGGCCCTGCTCGACAACAGTGGGGCCGACCTGTGGGTGGTGCAGAAGGATACGCTTGGCCCCTATGCTGAGCCATCGAGCCTCAACGAGGATACCGAGCGCCCCATTCGCGCCATGGCAGGCGTCGACCGTGCGGCGGGAGTTACCTATCTGACCATGCAGATCGCGCACCAGGGCAAGGATGTGCGGGTGATGGTGGTGGGCGCCGAAGTTGCCCAGCCGGGCGAACCAGGTCAGCCCCCACACCTGACTGCCGGGCGCCGGATCGTCCAGGGCCACTACGAGGCCGTGGCCGATGTGAAGACCGGCTTTGCAATTGGCGATCAGGTGAAGGTACGCCGCAACACCTACCGGATTGTCGGCCTGACCAGCCGCATGGTTTCCTCCGGCGGCGATCCCATGCTGTTTCTTTCGCTCAGGGATGCGCAGGAAGCCCAGTTCGAGAAGGACAGCGACGCGATCATCCGTCAGCGGGCGCGTACGGCTTCAAGTCCGGCACTGAACCCGCCTGGTAATCCGGCGGTGGCCGAAGCGGTCAATGCCGCGCAAGTCAGCAGCACCAATGTCAACGCGGTGCTGGTGACCGTGGCCGCAGGGGCCGATCCCGATACCGTCGCCGCCGCGATCCGGCGCTGGCAGCGCGTGACGGTCTATTCCCGCGCGCAGATGGAAGAGATCCTGGTCGACAAGATGATCGCCAATTCGGCGCGGCAGATCGGGATGTTCCTTGTCATCCTGGCCATCGTCAGCGCCGCGATCGTTGCTTTCATCATCTACACCATGACCATCGGCAAGATCCGTGAGATTGCTGTGCTCAAGCTGATCGGCACGCGCAACCGCACGATTGCGGGAATGATCCTGCAACAGGCGCTGGGACTGGGCCTCATCGGCTTTGCCGTGGGCAAGATTGCCGCCACCTTCTGGGCGCCGTTCTTTCCCAAATACGTGCTGCTGCTGCCGGCCGATTCCGTGCGCGGATTTTTCGCGGTCATGGCGATCTGTTCGCTGGCCAGCCTGCTGGCGATCCATGCGGCCCTAAAGGTCGATCCGGCGGAGGCGATCGGTGGCTGAAGGCATCCGCATCGAGAACCTGGTCAAGACCTATGGTCAGGGCGATACCGCCGTCCACGCCTTGCGCGGCGTCGACATGTCGGTCGCCAAGGGTGAAGTCGTCGGCCTGATCGGCCCGTCAGGTTCGGGCAAAAGCACCCTGCTCAAGTGTCTGGGTGCGGTGATCGAGCCGACATCTGGCCGCATGACCATTGGCGAGACAGTGATCTACGACGATGGCTGGAAAGCGGGCGATCTGCGCGCCCTGCGCCGCGATCTGATCGGCTTCATCTTCCAAGCGCCCTACCTG
The DNA here is from genome assembly GCF_041915465.1 of Novosphingobium sp. GTDB lineage: Bacteria > Pseudomonadota > Alphaproteobacteria > Sphingomonadales > Sphingomonadaceae > Novosphingobium. The sequence goes on from NZ_JAYSBK010000012.1 coordinate 24,970, forward strand.
ATCCCGTTCCTTGACGTGACGGACAATGTTGCGCTGCTCCCCATGCTGGCCGGCAAGCCGAATGCCGAGGCCCGCAAAGAGGCACGCGACCTGCTCGAGGCACTTGATGTGGCGCACCGCGCAGCAGCCATGCCGTCACAGCTCTCCGGCGGCGAACAACAGCGCGTCGCCATCGCCCGCGCGCTGGTCAACCGCCCGCCGGTGATCCTGGCGGACGAACCGACCGCACCGCTCGACAGCGTGCGCGCTCTGGCCGTTGTCGACCTGCTCAACACCATGGCCCGACAGTTCGAGACAGCGATCATCGTGGTCACCCATGATGAAAAGATCATTCCCACCTTCCGCCACCTCTACAACATCCGCGACGGCGTCACGGTCGAGGAAGCTCCGGCAGGCAAGCCAGATGCGGGCCAGAACTGCGATAATGCGGGAAAATCATAAAATGATGCGCGGCTTCCAGATCAGCCATCGCAGCTCAGTGCGGCATTTCAGGCGATTCTCGGGTCACTCCGCCATCAAATCGACTGTGCCGATTACTCTGTGTCAAATATTCCAATTCTCTAATTTATTAAATCGAGATAGTTATGTCCTCAGCCAACAAGGAGGCCATCATGACTGACACGTTCACTGCTCCCGCCATGCCGCGCATCAATGAGGCGGCACCTGACTTCAGCGCCAAGACCACGCATGGCCAGCGATCGCTGGCCGACTATCGGGGCAAGTGGCTCGTCCTCTTCTCCCACCCGGCCGACTTCACCCCGGTCTGCACAACCGAGTTCATGGGCTTTGCCCGCCATGCCGATGAATTCAAGGCGATGAACACCGAGCTGCTCGGCCTCTCGATCGACTCCAACTATGCCCACATCGCCTGGGTGCGCTCGATCAAGGAGAAGTTCGGCGTCGAGATCCCGTTCCCGATCATCGAAGACATCTCGATGAAGGTGGCAACCGCTTACGGCATGGTCCACCCGGGTGCGTCCGACACCCAGGCCGTGCGCGCCACATTCTTCATCGACCCTGAAGGCACGCTGCGCGCCATGGTCTATTACCCCATGTCGAACGGCCGCTCGATCGCCGAGTTCGTTCGCCTCATGCAGGCCCTGCAGACGGCCGACGCCAACAAGGTGGCCACACCCGAAGGCTGGCAACCCGGTCAGGACGTGATTGTATCGCCGCCGCAGACCGCAGCGGCTGCCGAAGCCCGCGCTGGCGAAGGCTACAACTACGTCGACTGGTATTTCAGCACCAAGACCCTCTGAACAAGGCCAGGCAACCGGCGGCGCGCAAGCGCCGCCGGGAACCAGCCAGGAAAGGAATGAGCATGTCAGACCCCGTCATTGCCGCCGCAGCAGAGATCGTGCAGCAGGCCGATCCGGCGGCGGTCCAGGTTCGCAGCTTCTTCGATGAAGCGACCTTCACTGTAACCCACGTTCTGTCCGATCCTGCGACCGGAAAGGCCGCGATCATCGACAGCGTGCTCGATTTCGATCCGGCATCGGGGCGCACGTCCACCACGTCTGCCGATGCCGTGATCGCCTATGTCCGCGAACAGGGGCTGGAAGTCGAATGGCTGCTGGAAACGCACGCCCATGCCGATCATCTCTCGGCCGCACCCTATCTACAGGAGCAACTGGGCGGCAGGCTGGCGATCGGTCGCCACATCCTCACCGTGCAGAACGTCTTCGGCAAGATCTTCAACGAGGGCACCCGCTTTGCCCGCGACGGTTCGCAGTTCGACCATCTGTTCGACGAGGGCGACCGTTTCTCGGTCGGCTCCATTCCAGCCATCGCGCTGCATGTACCCGGCCACACTCCGGCCGACATGGCCTATGTCATCGGCGATGCCGTCTTCATCGGGGATACCCTGTTCATGCCGGACTATGGCTCGGCCCGCGCCGACTTTCCGGGCGGGGATGCTCACGTCCTCTACCGGTCTGTGCGGCGGCTGCTGAGCCTGCCCGAAGCCAGTCGCCTGTTCCTGTGCCATGACTACAAGGCACCAGGCCGCGACACCTATGCCTGGGAAACCACGGTTGCCGAGCAGCGCCGCAGCAACGTGCATCTTCACGACGGCGTCAACGAAGACGACTTCGTAGCCATGCGCAAGGCACGCGACGCCACGCTCGACATGCCGCGCCTGATCCTGCCATCGATCCAGGTCAACATGCGCGGCGGGCATTTCCCGGAGCCGGAAGAAAACGGGGTCAGCTACCTCAAGCTGCCGCTCAACCAGCTCTAAGCCGATGGCGCTCGAAACCATCCAGTACCTGCTCGGGGCAGGGTCCGGCGGCCTCGTCGGTTTCACTCTCGGCCTGGTCGGAGGGGGCGGCTCGATCCTGGCCGTCCCGCTCATGGTCTATCTGGTGGGCGTGCCGCAGCCCCATGTCGCGATCGGCACCAGCGCTCTCGCTGTTGCTGCCAATGCGGCAGCTAATCTCGTTCCGCACGCCCGGGCCGGGACGATCAAATGGCGGTGCGCCGGAATGTTTGCTGCGGCAGGGGTTGCGGGAGCCTACGCCGGTTCGACCCTGGGCAAGGCGATGGACGGGCAGCGTCTGTTATTCCTGTTTGCCTTGCTCATGCTGGTGGTCGGCGCGCTGATGATCCGCAACCGCAAGGATCCCGGCAATCCTGATGCCCAATGCCGCCGCGAGAATGCGCCCAAGGTGATGGGCTATGGCCTTGGCACCGGGCTTTTTTCCGGCTTTTTCGGGATTGGCGGCGGGTTTCTCATCGTTCCGGCCCTGATGGCATCGACCGCCATGCCGATGCGCAACGCGGTCGGCTCGTCCCTTGTCGCCGTCACCGCTTTCGGACTGACGGCAGCGGTCAACTACGCTTTGTCCGGGCTCGTGGACTGGACCCTGGCAGGTGCCTTCATCGCGGGCGGGGTTGCTGGTGGTGTGGCAGGGACCCTGTTGTCACAGCGACTGTCGGCAATGAAAGGAGCGCTCAACACTCTGTTCGCAGGGCTGATCTTCGTCGTCGCGATCTATACGCTGTGGCGAAGTGCGTTCGGATAACGCCGACGCAGAACTCCAATAAATCGTAATGTTCCCCGCAATAGAGTGTTATAAATATCTATTTTACAATCAATTTTTCCGTCAGGTCTAAAAATTATTTCTTAGGACTTCTGACGTCAAAAGGAGAGAGATGAACAAGCGTGTCCGTCGAAATTCGTCAGCTTCGTTTCGCGGTCATGTCCGCAGACCTTCGCAGCTTCTCGAGAGCGGCCTCCCGGCTTAATGTGAAGCAGGCAACGCTCAGCCGAAGCGTCCTGCAACTTGAAGACCGGCTTGGCGTCAAATTGTTCGAGCGGACGACACGCGGCGCGGAGCCTACCGAAGCCGGCAAGGTCTTTCTCGAGTCCGCACGTCGCATCATCACCGACCTCGACAATCTCCAGACCACGGCGCGGGCAATCGGCTATGGCGAGCAAGGCCGCTTCGCAGTGGGTTATTGCTCCTCGCTCATGGCCGGGCACCTCAAGGCCGCCTTCTCGGATTATCTGACCCGGTTTCCCGATGTGCAGTTCGACGGAGTCGAAGGCGATCCGGACAAGCTGTGCAGCGATCTGCGCGCCGGGACGATCGACGTTGCGATCGCGCCGCTCGGCAGCGAAGAACAGGGGATTGCATCGCGCCCGGTATGGTCGGAACGGCTCGTCGCGGCCCTCTACCCCGAGCATCCCTTGCTCGAGGCAAGCCGGATCTACTGGGGCGATCTTCGCCGCGAGGTCTTTGTTGTCCCGCGCCAGGGCATTGGCCAGATCATCCGGAACCTGATCACGGCGCGCCTCACCGGGCAGGGCTATCGCCCCAATATCATCACCCAGGAAACCAGCCTCGAGAGCGTGCTCAGCATGGTTCCGGTCGGCCGCTTCATCGCCATTGCCACCGAAGCGTCGATGGGCGTTACGTGGCCGGAGCTGCAGTTCCGGGACATCTATGACAATGGCGGCACGGCGCGGATCGATTTTGCGCTCTACTGGCGTCAGGACAACGAGAACCCGGCGCTGCAGCGCTTCTTCACGATGATCAACGAGCGTTACCCCGCCTGACCGCGCTTCGCCTTGGCAAAGGCGCGGTCGCTGGCGATGAACCGCTCCAGCATGGGCGGGATCAGGCGTTCGACCGTTGGCGCGCCCGCTGCGGCCCCGCCATTGACCGCCGCCGCATAAGCCAGAAGCTCGCGGTGCAGCCGCGCCGGCAGCTCGATGGTCAGCCGCACCGGCTTTTCATCGGCAATGTCCGATAGCTTCAGGCGCGTCATTGCCCCGCTCCCAGAACGAGGTCGCGGGTGACCAGCACCCGCACCGGAAAACCCGGACGGATGGTCAGCGTCGGCCGGACGTTGAGTTCGCGGCTGACGATCTGCTCGCCGGCGCGATTGATGCTGTCCTGCGTCCCGCGACGGAAGGCACGGGCCAGATTGCCCTCATCGCCGGAACCCAGTTCCGCGCCGGCGCCGAGCAGGGTCGAGACCAGCGCGGCCTTGAGCACCCCGCCCCAGTGATAGTCGGTGCCGTCCTGCAGCCCGGCAAAGCCCTGAGTGTCGGAAGCCGGCTGCCGCTCGAGCACGATCGAGCGGCCATCAGGCAGGATCAGCCGGTTCCAGGCGAGCAGGACCCGGCTCTGACCGAAAGCGACATCGGCGTCATAGTCGCCAATCAGCCGCGAGCCCTGCGGGATCAGCAGAATGCGCCCCGTCGGGCTGTCATAGACGTTCTGGGTCACCTGGGCGGTCACCAGGCCCGGCAGGTCCGAACGGATCCCGGTGATCAGCGCAGCCGGGATAACCGAACCTGCCTGGAGGATAGCAGGGGCGGCCAGCCCCACTAGCCGTTCGCCCGAAACCGTCCGCCGATCACTGGCGCGCTCGAGGAAGGCCTGCCGACGCGCCGCATCGGATGAAGGGGGCCCATCAAGTGCAACTGTCGGCGCATCGCCTCCCACAGGCAGACTGGGCAGACTGCCTGCGGCAGAACCCGCGCTCCCGCCTCCGAAGAACAGGCGACTGCCGCGGGCGGCTTCTCGCTCCTGCTCGGCGCGCTGCCGGGCGGCGGCGGCCGCGTCTGCAGCGGGATTGGTCGCAGGCCCGGTCCCGGCTGGTGGCAGGGCGGCCACATCGCCGCGCTGCCGGGCATCGAATATCGGCTTGCCGAGATCGCCGGGAAGCGGCGGGCCGAGCTTGGGCACCTGACCATAGTCCTTGGGCGCCCCGGCGAGATTGTCGGCCACGGCGACGCCATCGGTGTTGTAGAGTTCCTCGGCGCCCTTTCGCCCCTCGGGCTGGAGGGCATAGATCAGGGCGCCGCCGATCAGCGCACAGGGGAAGGCGTTCCCCTTCCGGCAATTCCGACAGCTTATCATGGTCGGCTCCGGCATCAGCGAACGCACATCAAATCGTAGTTCTTCATCCGATGGGGGCGTTTCCGCCGCCAAGGGAAATCCTGCCGCTACCGGTCATCGACGAATTCTTTTGCCCGTTGTTCACTGGTTGTGATTATAGAGCGGACATGGACAGCGTGGATTATGGTATTGGGGCCTATTCGGCACTCGAGGCCGCCCGGATGGTCGGGATGAGCCAATCCACGCTCCGTCGCTGGTTGCTGGGCTATGAGCATGACAGCAAGCCGGAACCCGCGCTCTGGCACCCCCAGTATGAGCCTGACGAAGACGGCGTCCTGCTGGGCTTTCGCGATCTGGTCGAAGCCCGGATCGTCAATGCATTGCGCAAGCAGCGGATCGGCCTTCCAACGATCAGAAAATGCATTGAACGGGCGCGAGAGATTGTTGGTGACGAGCGGCCTTTCTCGACGCAGGCTTTCAGGACCGATGGGAAGACCATCTTTCTCGAGATAACCCGGGACCTAGATGAGCCGGAGTTCATCGATCTCAGGAAGAGCCAGGGTGTCTTCAAGCGGGTCGTGGAACCAAGCCTGCATGATCTCGATTTTGGTCCGGCCGGGGCCGAACGCTGGTGGCTCCTTCACGGCAAGAAAACCGTCGTTGCCGATCCCACCAGATCTTTCGGTCAACCGATATTGGCCCAATGTGGCATATCAACCGCCCGCATGGTCGACGCCGTCGCAGCCGAAGGTTCGGTCGAGCAAGCGGCGCGGGTCTACGAAATCAAGCCGCGGCTGATTCGTGATGCTCTTGCCTATGAGGCGAGCATCGGCAACCGAAAGGCGGCATGAAGCTACTCGTCGACAACAATCTGCCGCCAAGGCTCGGCAGGGGCCTTGGGGCGTTTTTCGACGACATGCATACGGTGGTCCACATCAGGGACAAGTTCGGCACGGGTAGCCTCAAGGACGAGGAGTGGATTGAACTTCTTGGCCGGGAGGGACGCTGGTGCGTGCTGACTGCGGATCGCAATATCGCCAAGAAGCGACCATCCCGACATATATTCTCACATGCAGGCCTGATCGGCTTCTTCCCGGCACCTGCCGTGGCCAAATGGCCAATCGAACGGCAATGTGCCCGGGTGCTGACATTGTGGCCCAAGCTGGTCAGCATCTCTGAGACAGTAGCCAGTGGCTTTTACGAGATCAGCGCGACCGGCGACCGCCTACGCGCCATGTGACTCGCCGACAGAGGCATCGCACTCGGCACGGGCAGGCCGAAAATTCTGCCCGAGTCATCTTTCGCTACGCTTCGACGAGATCGGTCAGCGAACCGGAGATTGATCCGCCTACGCTACAAAAGCCGAACCTACGCGCAAGCTTCCGGAAAATTGGAGACAATGTGGAGACAGCGGCTCTGCGGGAGAGCTCTGTCTCCAGACCAAGGCCGGTCGGCCTTGGCTTCAAAACGTTGGTTTTCTGGGAGAAAACTGGAGCGGGCGAAGGGATTCGAACCCTCGACCCCAACCTTGGCAAAATGCCAGATTGCTTCCGTCGAGACTACGCCAACGCCCGCCAACGAACTCTATCGTCCTGAATATCCGCACAAATATCGAATCGGGACTACGCCAGAACAACCCAATTCTGACCTGTCGTTTCTTCCCGCTCGCTTACATTGTGCGTACATTGCCAAGGACTCCGGCTTGTGTAAGCAAAATGCCCGAAAGGACAAGCCGGCATGGGAAAGCTCACCAAATTAGCGATCGACGCGCTTGCGATCCCTGCGAAGGGACAGGCGTTTCTGTGGGATTCTGAGCTGCGCGGATTTGGCGTCCGCGTCATCCCGTCGGGCCTCAAGGCATTCGTGCTTCAATACCGGAACGAAGAAGGACGCAGCCGCAGAATCGTGATTGGGCGGTACGGCGTTCTCACCGTTGATCAGGCGCGCAAGCAGGCGATCCTGAAACTGGCGGCGGTTGTCGGTGGCGCCGACCCGGCTGAGGAGCGCGCGCAGTCCCGGGCTGCCATTACGATCCGCGAAGTCTGTACTTGGTATCTTGAAAACGCCGAAGCCGGCACAATCCTTGGGCGCAAGCACCGGCCGATCAAGGCGTCGACCCTCGCGATGGATCGCAGCCGGATCGAGACTCACATTGTCCCGCTGATCGGCGCTCGGCAGGTTCGTGCCTTGCGCATCGCGGACATCGAGAAGATGCAGATGGACATCGTTGTCGGGAAGACCGCCAAGCCGAGAAAGGAAGGCGGGCGCGGCGGCAAGGCCGCCGGCGGGCCCGGTGTTGCCGGCCGCGCGGTCTCAACGCTTCAAAGCCTCCTGTCCCATGCGCTCCGCTATGACATTGTGGAGAACAATCCCGCTGCGGGCGTTCGGAAGATTGCCGGCAAAGCACGCACTCGGCGGCTTACCGCCGCCGAAATTCGGGCGCTTGGTGAAGCCATCGAGATTGCCGAGCGCAATGAAGAGAACCCCACTGGCATCGCCGCCGTTCGCGCCTTGTTGCTCACCGGCTATCGCATTTCCGAGGTCATCGGGATGGAGCGCTCGTGGCTCCACGCTGATCGTGGCTATGTCCACTTCCCCGATACCAAGACCGACGGGCAGGTGCGACCAATCGGGCAGGCCGCGATCCAGTTGTTGAAATCCTTGCCCGAAAAGCGCGGACTATCGCTTTTCTTCGCTTCGGATTTCGTGGACCGGCCTTACTCCGGTGTGCCCGAGACCCTTCGAGCCCTGTGCGCGATCGCTGGGATCAAGGGTGTCACGCCGCATGTTCTGCGGCACACCTTTGGCAGCGTCGCGGGCGACATGGGCTTCTCCGAACTGACCATCAAGGCGCTGCTCGGCCACGGGGCACGAGGCTCGACCCAGAATTACGTCCACATCGACGAAGCGCTGCGCCTCGCCGTTGAACGAGTCTCGATGAAAATCGCGAACCTCCTGGACGGGCGTGAGTCGACCATTCTCCGGCTTGCGGCATAGCGGGAAACCGCAGTTTCCCTAGCCTGCGCAGAGAACAAAAACAGACTCGACAAACTCACAACACAATTATATTATTGTGTCTATGATACCGGACTTAATCGAGCTGGGCTCGCCTTGCCCCTGGGCCGTGCTGCCACCCGGCATTCACGATACGACCCTTGATGAGGTTGAGGCGCGCTTTGCGACAACACCGCATCGCAAGTGGCTGTTCAGCGGTTTCGTTCGCATGGTGGAGGCGCTGGCTGTTGCCGGATGCCGCTATGTCTACCTCGATGGGAGCTTCGTGACCGCGAAACCGCACCCTGGCGACTACGACGGCTGCTGGGACCATGTCGGGGTCGATCACACCAAGCTCGATCCGGTCCTTCTCGATTTCGACAACAAGAGAGCAGCGCAAAAAGCAAAATACCTGGGCGAGATGTTCATCGCCGGGATGCCTAACGGGCCGGGCGCCCCCTTCCTCGACTTCTTCCAAGTCGAGAAGTCCTCTGGCCAGACCAAGGGCATCCTCCGCATCTCGCTCGCGCCGCCGAAAGGAGCGACGCCATGATCACCAACGAAAAGCAGTACAGGTCCACCAAGGCCTCGATCGAGAAGCTGGCCGGAGCCTTTGCGGCGCTTGAAGCACCCACGGGCGATTTCCCCGAAGTGTTCGCCAAGGCGCAGCGTTCCGCGCTGCGCAGCCAGATTGACGAACTCGAGGAAGACGTGCGCTTCTATGAGGACCTGCGCGCAGGCAAGATTTCGGAGTTCTCAGCCGAGAGCCTGCACGACCTGCCCGACATCCTCATTCAGGCGCGCATCGCGCGCGGCATGAGCCAGAAGGATCTCGGTGACTTCCTGGGAGTCGCTGAGCAGCAGATCCAGCGCTATGAATCTGACCGCTACCGCATGGCTAGCCTCGACCGCCTGACCGAAGTTGCCGATGCCCTCAACGTGCGCATCGTCGAACGCGCTCAGCTGGTCGGCAGTCCGAAGCTCGATAGCGTCGATCCTTCGGTCTGGCAGGCATTCCCGCTCGCCGAAATGTACAAGCGCGGATGGTTTGAGGACTTCTCGGGCACGCTCTCTCAGGCGAAGAAGTCCGCAGGCGCTCTAATTCCGGCGTTCTTGCATGGTGCTCATTCGCAGTTTGTGCCGATGGCCTTGCACCGCAAGTCGGTGCGTTCCAGCGGGCAAGTACATGAGGCAGCTATCGCGGCTTGGGAAGCGCGCGTTCGAACCCTTGCGGATCGCAATCCACCCGAACGGAATTTCGACCGAGATCGACTTACTGCCGATTGGGTACGCGGCCTGGTTGCTCTCAGCCTCGACGACAATGGACCACGCATCGCGGTCGATTATCTGCGCGATGCGGGCATATCGCTGGTAATCGAACGTCATCTGCCGGGCACACTTCTCGACGGTGCCGCGCTGGCGTCAGCCGATCATCATGCGATTGTCGCGATGACGCTGCGCCACGACCGGCTCGACAATTTCTGGTTCACGCTTCTCCACGAGATCGGGCATCTCAAGCTGCACATCCGGTTGGGCGAGTACGCGGCAATCTTTGACGACAATGATTCGCCCGCCGCCGATAAGGTTGAGCAGGATGCCGATTATTTTGCGCAGGAAGCGCTGATTCCGGAGGCGAACTGGAACCTCGCGGTTTCGCGCTTTACCCGAAACGAGAAGTCCGTTCTCGCCGATGCCAAGCGCTTTGAAGTCGCGCCAGCGGTGATCGCGGGGCGGATCCGGCGGGATGCGAATGATTACACCCTGTTTCGCTCGCTTGTTGGCAACGGCGAGGTTCGCCGCCAGTTCGATCTTTGAGAGGCGACGCTATGCCGATCACGCACACCGATTATGTCCCGATCCTCAAATGGCGGCAGGGCGAATACCAGGCGCTCTGGCGGCTAGCCGACACCACCAAGGACCGAACGGTTCCCCTGATCGAGATCACGCCGCCCGATTTCGACTTCGAGACGTGGACACCGGCCAAGACGATCGACGAACACCTGGCTCCTTTTGCAACCCGCCTACACAAAAAGTGGGGCTCCCGACTGGCGCTGCTGGACTGCGGCCTGCTGGATGCGACAGCCACGATGCTTGGCGGCAAGCACCCGATGTTGTACTTGTGTGAGCAGGCTTTCGCACAGAACGCAGTGATCGTGCCGGTCGTCAGGCTTACCAGTGACGGTGCTTACCGGGCAGCGGTCGGGACTGCCCGGGCTCTGATGCAAACGGGAATCGCACTCAGATGCTCGCTCGATGAAGCCATGGATACTGCGGCGTTCGACGCCGGTGTCGGCGCCCTATTGTACCAGCTTGGCGTTGCGCTTGAAGACTGTGACATAGTCCTCGATCTGGAGGCGCCCACTTGGGAGCCTCAGAATGTCCTTGTCGGGATCGTCTCAGGCGCCCTCAGCGGATCGAGTGCCATGGCAGGAGCACGAAGTGTAACCATGGCGGGCACATCGTTTCCGGCATCGATGGCTGACGTGACCGGGCCGCTCCAGTTTTGGCCGAGACGCGAATGGACCTTTTACCAGGCTGTTTTGGCATCCTTGAGCGGGGATGATCGCATTCCCGGCTTCGGCGACTACGCGATTGCCGGGCATGGATTTGCTCAGGGGGACATGCGCCTTCTCAAGCCCGCTGCCACCATCCGCTACACGTGCGATGATGGCTGGATCATCGCGAAGGGGTCGAATGTCCGCGACAACGGGTTTGGTCAGTACCGCGGCTGCAGTGGCAACGTCACCAGTTCACCGCGCTACTTGGGCGCGGCTTACTCGCCGGGAAGCACCTACATCGATGCCTGTCGCAACGGAACCGCAAGCACAGGCAATCTGAGCACCTGGCGATGGGTTGGCTCAAACCATCACATCACAAAAGTGGTGAACGATCTCGCCACGTTGTTCGGGCCTTGAGCGTCTGGCGCACCGTCTGCGCCAACCGGCGCAACGGCAGCCGATCAACCAGCAACTTGTATAGCGTTGCCCGCGGAGCCCTGAGCTCCCGCTCCGAAACGCCAAGACCTCTCAAGATCGCCTGTGCTTCAGGGCGCCACAGCAGTCGGGCCAGGACAAGCGGATCGATGTGCTTGTTTGCCCGTTCCGCTCGGACGCGGCGGAACCGAACTCCCTGAGTGGAACTTCGCTCGGCAACCATGACGCCCCACCAGTCAGGGACAATCGCCATGGCCGGTTCGAGATGCTTCGGCGCCACGATTAGCAGGGCCTTGTCCACAACCTCACCGTAGGCTGCCACCTGTCGAGGCAGGCGCTCCAGGGTATCGGCTTCTGCCTTGATCTCGACGCCTCGGATGTGACCGTTGATCACGGCGATATCGATCCGGCAGCTGCCATGATCGAGGCCGAGTTCGTCGATAACCAAGGTGTCTGGACAGGCTTGGGCGTGCGTGAGCAGCCGCCGATAGGCGGCTTGCCTGACATCACTGTCCCGAAGCGGTCTCGAAGCCATGAAGAATCGATAGCCGCGGCGATAGGCTCCGCGCAACGACCAATGTTACGCCGGGCTTGCCATGACCTATCCGCGCGCTGGCATGTCGCTGGCATCGAGACGGCGATGGATCAGCGAAACCAGCGTCAGAAGATCCTGCGCGTCGCCCTTGGACATCGGCCAGTGAATGCGGGGCTCATGCGCCGTCGGGTTGCGGAACATGCCGAAAGTTCCTTTCACGAGATTGGCGAAGCCGCGCTGTTCACCCCTTTCGCTTTCGCTCGAAAGCGGGTTGATCGCGATCATTGGAGGAGTCCCGCTCAAGGCGCGATCCACCAGCGTCGCGCCATCGTCGGTCAAGCCGGTCTTCGTTCGCATCTTTGCGGCGACGCTCTTCACGGCCTCCTGGACCGCATGGAAATAGTCGTCCGCCACCAGTTCGGCGCGGCAGAAAACGAGCACATCTGCATGGACACCTCGCGTTTCAAGGTCGCACCGCAATTCGTTTGCCCGGCGCTGGGCTTCGGTCAGTGTCGTTGCGACAGGGACGGATTCGAGTGCGCCGGCCTCGGTTACGACCAGCCCGGCAAACGCCAATGCGAAGTTCAATTTTGTCCGTATCGGCTCAAAGCGCTCGGGTTCGCGAATATAGCGCGCCGGCTTCATGGCATGCCGAATGAAGCCGAGAATCCGGGTGCGATCCCGCCTCTGGTTCTGGCTGTCCGCAAATGCGTTGTAGATTCTTGTGCGCTTGGTGATCGGTCCAGGATCCGTCATACCGCACGTGGCAATCAGCAGTTCGATCTCCGCGCCCTTCAAACCGGTATCGGTATCGCCGAGCGCACCGGCAATCGCTTCGAGTCCCGCCTGCGAGAACAGCGGCTTCATTGCGCGGCCGCCAAGTCGGCGATCGGCACTTTGGGGCTTGGAGATGCCCAACATGGCAACTGCCCCAGATCGTCAAGCTCCGCCCTGACCAGGCCATCCAGCACTTCCGGGAACAGGCGTGCCATGGCTCGCCACAGCGGATGGTCCTCATTGACCTGAACGTCCGTCGCCTGAGCTTCTGCGATTATCCGCTTGAGCGAGGACTTTTCGAGCAAATCCGACAATGCCGTTGCTCGAACGAAGGTCTCGATCAGGCTGGCGCAGTGTTTGAAATCCGCCCCGCTGAGCTTGCTGTTCAGCATCGACAACACGGCGCTGTCGCCGGAGAACTTGGTGATATGGAGGATCGGCCGCCCGGCTTCGGCACTGTGCGCGATCGAGCACAAGATCGCGTAGAGCACAGCGGTATGGGCTCGGGCACGGTGAGATCGCTCCGCCCAGAAATCCATCTCCCACTGCCACAGGCCGGGAACAGCCGCCTTCATGTCGGCCCAGCCATCTTCATGGTGTTCGCTGTATTCCGGCGAGTTCGGCCGTTCCTTGCCAGCCTTTTTCATGGCATCCCACCAACGCGACCGATGCTCCTTGCACCGCTGTTTCAAAGCCTCCGACCGACAGTCCTCCACAAAGGCCGACCGTCCCGCGCCAATCTGCAACTCATCCAGTCCGATCATTCTCGGCTCACGCCAGCCGCCCCGACCATCTTCCAGGAAGCATTTCAGGACCAGTGTCCCACGCTCGATCGATGCCGCCTCTGCCTCGTCATCGAAAACGAAAGCATTGCCGCGCTGCATGGCCACGACATCATGGAAGCCTTGTGGCATAGGGTCTTCAAGGGAGTTGAAGATCCATACCAGGGCGACGCCTTCAGCATCATAATGGACGTGGCGGGCCGCGATCTCCGGTGCAAACGGCTTCGACAGCTGCACTTCAAGCGCAAAGCGCCCAACGTCGCCCAGGTCAGCATAGACATCCGGCCAGCGACCACGCTTGTGGATTTCGGGTCGCAAGTAGGTGTTCACGGCGGTGTGCGTGCAACGCGGATCGGCTTTGACCAGTTGCTCGATTGTTGAGCAGAGTCGGCGGTGCAGCGCGGATTCTTGATGACCCTGGTATTGTGCCGCCCGAGCGTCGTCGGGACGTAGACTATTACCTTCGTACCAGGGGCACTCCCTGTCCGCTTCCGGGTAGTGCGCGTACATTGGAATGTGTCCGTCCCTGGTCGCTTGCACCCTGATGAAAACGCCACCCTCGCAGATCCTGCACCGAGCTAACGGTCTGGAACGTTCCTCGCGTCGCCGCACGTTGATCTGTGATCGCAGGTGTCCCCATCCGGCGCGGGGCATCGCCATCAACTGCTCGATCGTGACCGAACCTCGAGGCAGTTCGAAATCGGCGATCAGGATGGTGCGCTGATGACGGCTCACGATCACATCATTCCGGGAGTTCGGGCTTGGCAATCCAGTCCAAGGCCTCGAGACCGGATGCGACTTCGCCCCCAAATCGCCGAATTCGAACCACGCGGTAAGTGTCAACCTGCTCCAGTCGAACCAACCCGTCCTTTTCCAAGCGATCCAGTAGATCGGTCATGGCGCGGCTCGATGCCGTGAGGCCGATCGTGGCAAGCCATGTCTCCAGCAACCGGCTGTTCGCACAGCCTTCTTTGGCAAGCACGTCGAGAATCGCCCTAGCCTGTAGACTTATTCGTATGGATTCGAGCGACGAGGGAAGATTAGGCCGACTTGTCATTGGGCAACCATAATTGAATGACACAAGAAGGCAAACATAACAGGAACGAAATCCCCCGAACGGAGGGGAAAGCTTTCCCCTGAGCCGGAGCCGCTGCGCGATCTCCGCCTACCCCTTCTGCGGGGACACCCCGCAACGCCCCGTGAAGCGGAGCGGGGCAGTTGACGCGCTCGGTCCCGCACGCCCTTCCGGCGCGCTCCTGCGGGCGCGGCGTTTAATGGGGCAGGCCCCGCACGGACACTGAACCGGCGGTCATGGTTTCATGCGCAGGCTCGGAAAGCCGACAAGCCCCGTCTTTCCGCCTGCATGCGCAACGTCAAGAATCCCCGCCTCACTTCAGGGTGCGATTTCTGGTCGTGACAAATTCGCTGGCCGCTCGTGCGACCGGTAGCGGGAGCAGGTGAGAGTGAGAGGCTGGCGGGCTTCGCCGTGACGGTATTAGGGTCGAGAGAGAGGCTCCCGGCTGCCCGTCATGGAGGTTTTCCCATGAACATGCAGGTTCTCGATGCCCGCCGCGATGCGAGCGGCGGCTACAAGGTCGATGTCTCGCGCGGCTCCCGCGTTGGCCGAGTCTCGTCGGAGTGGTTCTCGCGGCCCGACGATGAGCGATTTCTCTCGCTCGGCGATCTGGCCCGCTCGGTGCGTGGCCGGTCGGAGCGCAGCCGGACCCGCGTCGTCGAAAGCGCGCTGATCCACGTCGAAGCAAACCGCAACGATCCCGAGCGCCTGGCGCTGATGCTGCCGGGCGCCGATGCGCCTGTCACGCCGACGCACTGGAGCTTCGGTCAGCTGGCGAGCCAGGTTGGCGCGCCTGCGGCTTACCTCCGCCAGCTTCCAGCGCCGCTGGCGGCGATCAATCTGCAGTACGGCCTGAGCTCGAACCGGACCGAGCAGATCAAGACGCTCGAAACCGACAATGGCCGTGTCGAACTGCGCGCGGTCACCGGTCCCGACTATGGCCGGATCTACGACCATGAACTCGTCGAGGCGGTGCAGAAGATCGCCGGCAATGGCACCGGCGACACGCGCTGGAAGGTGCCGGGCGTGCTCGACTGGTCGACCGGGATCTACAATCCCCGTGTCGACATCACCCGTGACACGACCACGCTTTATGCCTCGGACCGGGATGTGTTCCTGTTCCTGGTCGACGATCTCAACCCGATCGAAGCCGGCCGCCTGCCCGACGGATCGCCCGATCTCTACTTCCGGGGCTTTTACTGCTGGAACTCCGAGGTCGGGGCCAAGACGCTCGGCATGGCGAGCTTCTACTTGCGCGCGGTTTGCCAGAACCGGAACCTATGGGGCGTCGAAGACTTCGAAGAAATCTCCATCCGGCATAGCAAGTATGCCGCGAACCGTTTCGCGCACGAAGCCGCACCGGCCCTGGAAGGCTTTGCCAACTCCTCTCCGCTGCCCTTTGTCAACGGCGTCAAGGCGGCGCGCGAACGCATCGTTGCCCGGACCGAAGAGGATCGCAGCGACTTCCTGCGGGCGCGCGGGTTCTCCAAGGCCGAGACTGGCAAGATCATCGAACGGGTGCTCGCCGAAGAAGGCCGCCCACCCGAATCGATCTTCGACTTCGTGCAGGGGATCACCGCGCTGGCCCGCGACAAGGCGCACCAGGATGCCCGGCTCGACATGGAGGGCAAGGCCAAGAAGCTGCTTTACCGGGTCCACTGAGCCCGAACCATCCCGGTGTTTCTCAAGCGTGGCGCTGCCTTCTCCTAAAGTGAGAGGGCGGCGCTTCGCTTCGTGACGGGTCGAGGCCGAGAGAAAGGCTCCCGGCGCCCGTCATGGAGAATTGCCATGACCAAGTCTGTTCCCAAGCTCGTGCTCAGTTCCTCGCGCGACATCCCGTTCTCGCAGCTGGTGCTGAGCCAGAAAAACGTCCGGCGCGTGAAGGCGGGCCTCTCGATCGAGGACCTTGCCGAAGACATCTATCGCCGCACACTGCTCCAGAGCCTCAACGTCCGCGCCATACTCGACGACGATGGCCAGGAAACCGGTCAGTTCGAGGTTCCGGCCGGTGGCCGCCGCTTTCGCGCTCTCGAACTGCTGGTGAAGTCCAAGCGGATGGCCAAGGACCAACCCGTCCCCTGCGTAGTGCGCGAGGGCGGCATCGCCGAGGAAGACTCACTCGCCGAAAACGTCATGCGCGAAGGGCTTCACCCGCTCGACCAGTTCCGTGCCTTTAGCGCGCTGGTCGAGGCAGGGCTGTCCGAAGTGGACATCGCGGCGCGGTTCTTCGTCTCGGTTTCGACCGTGCGCCAGCGCCTGCGGCTTGCTTCGGTCTCGCCCAGCCTGCTCGACGTCTACGGCGAAGACGGCATGTCGCTCGAACAGCTCATGGCCTTCTCGGTCACCGACAACCATGCCCGCCAGGAACAGGTCTGGGAACAGGTCAACCAAGGCCAACACGTTCCCGCCTATCACATCCGTCGTCTGCTGACCGAACAGGCCATGGCCGCCAGCGACCGCCGCGTGCGATTCATCGGCATCGACGCCTATACCGAGGCGGGCGGCTATGTGATGCGCGACCTGTTTTCGGCCGAAGAGGATGGCTGGCTACAGGACCCGGCGCTGGTCGAACTGCTGGTGAACGAAAAGCTCAACGAGGCGGCGCAGGAAATCGGCACCGAGGGCTGGAAATGGGTCGAGGCCGCCATCGACCTTCCTTTCGGCTGCGAGCGCGGCAAGCGCCGGATCACCGGCACGACCGTTCCCCTGACCGATGAAGAGCAGGCGCGACTCGATGCACTGGTCGAGGAATACGATGCCATCGGCGAGGAATATCGCGATGGCTGCGACCTGCCCGATGAGGTCGATGCCCGGCTGACTGAGATCGATGCTGAACTGACGCCGCTCACCTCTCGCCCGGTGGTCTACGAGCCTGATGAGATGGCACTCGCGGGCGTGTTCGTTTCGCTTGCGCACGATGGACGGCTGCGGATCGACCGGGGCTATGTCCGGCCCGAGGACGAACCGGTGGCAGAGGATCAGGGCACGTCGGTCGATGCCGAAGCTGGCCAGCAGGCATCCGGTCCTGCGATCAGCGTTGGCGGGCAGGTCCAGGCTGAGCACCAGGGCGACGACGAGGACGACACGATCCGTCCGCTCCCCGACCGGCTCATCTCCGAACTGACGGCGGTGCGAACCGTGGCGCTGCGCAACGCTCTCGCCCAGGATTCGCAGGCGGCATTCATCGCCGTTCTCCACGCACTCACCTTGTCGGTGTTCCGCTCGCACGGCACCTACGGCTGCGTGCAGATCGGCGTCACCCAAGCCTGGCTCGGCAACGTCGCACCGGACCTGCGCGAAACGCCGTGGAGCCTCGCGATCCAGGAACGGCACGAGCGGTGGGCTTCGCGCCTGCCCGACGAGCCTGGTGCGCTGTGGGATACGCTGGCGGCGCTGGCGCATGACGAGCAGATGGCGCTGCTCGCCCACTGCGTCTCACTGGGCGTCAACGCGCTGTTCGAACCGGTCAAGGGCTACGGGGGACAGATTTCGGCACACGGCATTGCTTGCCGGATCGCTGCGGCTGATGCCCTGGCGTCGGTGGTCGGGCTCGACATGGCCAACGCAGGCTGGACGCCAACGGTCGATAACTACCTCGGCCGCGTCACCAAGCCCCGCATCATCGAAGCCGTGCGCGAAGCCAAAGGCGATGCGACCGCTGTGCTGATCGAGCATCTCAAGAAGGGCGACATGGCGCGCGAGGCCGAACGGCTGCTTGAAGGTACGGGCTGGCTACCCGAACCGCTGCGTCTGCCGGTTATCGAAGCTGCCGAGCAGGAAGCGCCCGACACTGACCTGCCCGACTTCCTCAATGATGAGGATGGCGAGTTCGATCCGATGGCGATCGCCGCCGAATGATTGGGCGCGCGGGGCGGCTCCGGTCGCCCCTCTTGCCATCCCCCAAGCTTTCAAAGGAGCCATGCAATGGCTGACTATTTCACGCCCACGGTGATCGATCCCGTGATTCCGCTTTCGGCGATGTTGCCGATCGAGCGAATGTTTCTTGCTCAGGTATTCAGCGAAGAGCTCGTCGGCGACGCCGCATATTATTTCAGCGAAGAAGGCGCGAGCGATCTGATCTCATTGCCAGCCGCTGAAGTCCGCTCCGCCCTCGATGCGGCCACCCCCGAAACCAGCCGCCTGGCGCAGAAGCTGATCGATGAGCAGCCCGATGCCATCCTGGGAGAGGATGATATCGAACTCGACATGGCCGGCGACCTCTGGCCCGACGTGCTGCAGGACATCGTGCGCCGTTCGCCCGAACTTCAGGAACTGGCGGTCACCATGGCGTTCACCTGCTCCAAGATGCGCCCCGATGGCTTCGGCGGCCTCGCCATGCTGATCACCGCCGACACCATCCGGTCGGAATCGACCCACTCACTGTTCGACCGCTTCTACAGGGAAGCCACCGCCAACGGGGAGATCCGCCATGGCGATTCCTGACTATGCCCGCACCAATTTCAACACTCTGCTCAGGGCTGCCAAGGACGGCAACCTGGCGCTGATGGAATGCACCGAGGTCGGCAGCGGCGAGACCCGCTATGTCCTGTGCGCCGTTGGCCGCGATGATGGTGATTACGTGATGACGCCGTTCGGTCATCTCGCTCCCGGCAACCCTTACGAGGCCTACATTCCGCCCGCTTGAGCGCGGGCAGGCCTCACCACACCTCAATCGAAGGATCATGACATGACCAACTCGCCACTGGCGGGTGCCGCCGTGCGCCCGCTTGCTTCCGCTCGTTCGGACCAGACTGCCCGTTCCATCATCGAAGCTGCCCAGGACCTGCTCGGCCACCTGGCCGCAGGTCGCCGGATCGAAGCTCCCGCCATTCGCACCGCCATGCAATCGGCCTTTGGTGCAAGCGATGCCAGCGGGGCCTGGAACTGGAAGACCGCCTACGAAGCGGTCGAAATCGCCCAGTTGCTGTTCCTGCGCCGCTATGGCCCTGCCATCCACGCCAAGACCGCCGACCCGTTCGAACGGCTGAAACTTGTCGAACGGATTCCTCGCCTCACCCCCAACCATACGCGGCGCAGCGAGGACATGGTGCAATACCAGCAGTTCTCGACGCCGCTCGGACTTGCCTGGATCGCCGGGTTTGCCGCGAACCTCCAGCCGGGCGAATTGGTACTGGAACCATCGGCGGGCACCGGGTTGCTGGCGGTACAGGCCGAACTTGCCGGCGCAGGCTTGGCGCTCAACGAGGTTGCCGACACGCGGCTTGAACTGCTGCGGCATCTGTTCGAGCGCGCAAGCGTGTCCGGGCACGATGCGGCGCAGATCCACGATCGGCTCGATGAGGGCGTGGTGCCGACGTGCATCGTCATGAACCCGCCGTTCTCGGCCTCGCTCGGCGTCGAGACCCGCGTCGCCGATGCCGCATTCCGCCACATCGTCTCGGCGCTGGCCCGACTTGCCGTAGGCGGGCGGCTCGTCGCGATCACGGGGAGCCATTGTACGCCGGATCATGCGGCCTGGCGCGACAGCTTCGTGAGGTTGCAGGAAAAGGCGCACGTTGTGTTCACCGCGCCGATCGCAGGCAGCATCTACGCGAGCCACGGCACGACTTTCGAGACCCGGCTGACGGTGATCGACAAGGTGCCTGCGGACGATCCCGGCGTCTTTCCGCCATCGCACGTGACGGCCGCCGATCTGCCAAGCCTGCTGCGAATGCTGGTCGATGCACTGCCAGCGCGGGCGCCGGTTGCGGTCTTGCCTGCCATCCCGTCGACGGGAAAGATCGCTAGCGCTAGCCGCCGCGCCGCCGCTCCCAAACCTCGCCTTGTCGCCGTGCCGCCGGTTGAACCTGCCGGAGCCGTACTCGACTATGAAACCGTCGATTGGGCAGCGACCTGTGGAGGCCGCCTGACCGACGCCCTCTATGAGCCTTATGTGCTGCAATCGATCCGGATCGGGGGCGCGCAACCGCACCCGACCCGGCTCGTCCAGTCCGCCGCCATGGCATCGGTCGCACCGCCCAAGCCCAGCTACCGGCCCCACTTGCCCGAGGGACTGGTCGAACGGGGTCTCCTCTCCGACGCCCAGCTCGAATCCGTGATCTATGCGGGTGAGGCGCACAGCGGGCATCTCGCCGGGAGATGGACCGTCGATGCCACATTCGACAAGATCGAAGCCGCGCCCGACGATTGCGAAACCGCTGTCCAGTTCCGCAAGGGCTGGTTCCTCGGCGACGGAACGGGCGCGGGCAAAGGGCGACAGGTGGCAGGGGTGTTACTCGACAACTGGCTCAAGGGCCGCCGCCGCGCGGTGTGGATTTCGAAGTCCGACAAGCTGCTCGAAGACGCCCAGCGCGACTGGCGCGCGCTTGGTCAGGAGCCGCTGCTGATCCAGCCGCTCGCCCGATTCCGCCAAGGCACATCCATCCGGCTTGATCAGGGCATCCTTTTTACGACCTATGCCACGCTACGCTCCGATGCGCGCGAGAACCGGGTTTCGCGGGTGCAGCAGATCGTCGATTGGCTGGGAACCGATTTCGACGGGGTCATTGTCTTCGACGAAAGCCATGCCATGCAAAATGCCGGTGGCGGTAAGTCAGACCGCGGCGATTCCGCTCCCTCGCAGCAGGGACGCGCGGGATTGCGCCTGCAGCACGCGCTGCCCGATGCCCGCGTGCTCTACGTTTCGGCAACCGGCGCGACTACGGTCGAGAACCTCGCCTATGCCCAGCGACTTGGCCTCTGGGGCGGCGCGGATTTCCCATTCGACAAGCGCACAGATTTCGTCGCGGCCATCGAAGCGGGCGGCGTTGCGGCGATGGAGGTGCTGGCCCGCGATCTGAAGGCACTTGGCCTCTATGCCGCCCGCTCGCTGTCCTACGAAGGCGTCGAATACGAGCTGGTCGAGCACCAGCTGACCCCCGACCAGGTGCGGATCTACGACGCCTATGCTGGGGCCTTCACGATCTTATGCGCAGCTGCGCATAAGATCGCTTATCGCGAGGAAGCGGTAATGCGAAGGAACGCGGCGTAGTCCTGCAAAGCTGCGGCATATTTCACCACGTCCTTCGCATTATTTCACAGGGTGTCGAGCCACTCCATCAGACTGGCATCT
>NZ_JAYSBK010000013.1:0-45274 GCF_041915465.1 Novosphingobium sp.
AGGACGTGCTCAGCCTTGAGGAACTGCACCGCCTGGCGTTGGGCTTCATCGCGCGCGGGGTGACCAAGCTGCGCCTGACGGGCGGGGAGCCGCTGGTGCGGCGCGACATGATCGAGCTGGTTCAGGCCCTGGGGCGTAAGCTTGGAGACGGGCTTGAGGAGCTGACCCTCACCACCAATGCCACCCGCCTTGCCGAATTCGCGGACGATCTCGCCGCAGCCGGTGTGAAGCGAATCAACATTTCGCTCGATACGCTGGACCGCGCCACCTTCGCGCGGCTTGCCCGGCGCGACAGCCTGCCGCAGGTGCTCGAAGGCATTGCCGCGGCGCGCGCAGCGGGGCTGACGGTAAAGCTTAACACTGTGGCGCTGAAGGGCATCAACGAGGCCGAAATCCCCGATCTGGTCGGGTGGGCACATGGGCAGGGGATGGACCTGACCCTGATCGAGGTCATGCCGCTGGGCGAGGTCGAGGAAGACCGCTTCGACCACTACCTGCCGCTGGACGAAGTTCGCGCGGCGCTGGAACGGCGCTACACCCTGAATGCCACCCCCTACCGCAGCGGCGGGCCAGCGCGCTATGTCGAGATTGCCGAAACCGGACGCCGGATCGGGTTCATCACGCCGCTGACCAACAACTTCTGTGATGGCTGCAACCGCGTGCGGGTGACCGTGACGGGGCAGCTCTACGCCTGCCTTGGCGGCACGGAGCAGGTCGATCTGCGCGCCGCCTTGCGCTCGGAACACCCCGATGCGGCTCTGTCGGAGGCGCTAGATACCGCGATGCGGATCAAGCCCGAGCGGCACCACTTCGTGATCGACCGCCCCGGCGCCGCGCCTGCACTTGCGCGGCATATGTCGATGACCGGAGGCTGAGCCGCGTGGCGAAACTGGTGTTCCTGGGGCGGCTGGCCGACATTGCCGGGCGGAGCGAACTGGATGTCGCGCCGGGCTCGCTGGAAGCGGTGCTGGCTGCGCTCGACCCCGCCTTGGCGCTGGCCCTGCTCGACGAGCGCGTGCGCATGGCGCTGAACGGCGAACTGATTGGCGAACGCGGCTTGGTGCTGGCAGCTGGCGACGAACTGGCCTTTCTGCCGCCCGTCAGCGGGGGCTGAGCATGGACGTTCGCCTGCTGACTGGCCCGTTCGATCCTGCCGCGGAGCTTGCCGCCTTTACCGCCGTCCATCCCGGCGCGGGCGGGGTGGTGAGCTTTCTGGGCCAGGTCCGGCAGGACGGCGCCGTCGAAGCACTGGAACTGCAGCACTATGGCCCGCTGACCCTGTCGGGGATGCAGGCGCTGGGGCAGGCGGTCTGTGCGCGCTGGGCGCTCGATGGCCTGCTGATCCTGCACCGCAGCGGCGTGATGTTCCCGGCCGAACCGATCGTGCTGGTGGCCGCCGCCGCGCGCCACCGCCGCGACGCCTTTCCCGCGGCCGATTTCGCGATGGATCACCTCAAGAGCGAATCGTGGTTCTGGAAGCGCGAGAAGGCGGGCGGCGTGTGGCGCTGGATCGAACCGCGCGAACAGGATCATGCCGACCTTGCCCGCTGGGGCTAGGCCAAGAGCCTATTGCGTCAGCGCGTCCTTCAGACTGTCCAGCACCGCGTCCTGACCGGTGACCATTTCGAGGATCTGATTGCGCGTGGCCTCGATCGCGGTGGTGTCACCGCCCTCGATTCGCGCCTTGGCATAGATCTCGTCCACATCGGCCAGCGCGATCATCGCATCGCTGCGGGCCGATTCGAGGTCCGACACCGCGATCGTCGCGACGGACCAGGCCTCGCTTGCCACGGGCGCGCCCTGAGCTGCCGCAACAGCAGTACGGGTGGGGCTTTCGTGCTGGCGGAACTGCGCATCGGCGCTGCGCGCGCGGCCCAGTGCCACGTCGAGCCGGTTCAGCACTTCGGGGCCGGGCGGGGCAGGGGGGACTTCGGGCGTCGCAACCGGCTCTGGCGCGGTGTTCAGCCGTTCGATCGGCCTGCGGGCAAGCGAAGGGTAACCGTCCCTGTCCGAAGCACAGGCACCGAGTGCCAGGGCGGTTGCAGTGATCAACAGCGGTGCAATCTTGCGGTTCATGCCAGTGCCATAGCATGGGCGTAACGCGATGCCAGTCGTGATACCGGTAATGAGTCGGTTTTGCGGCATTTTCGCCCGCTTCATGCGTTGACACTCGGGGCGGGTTCGACTAGGGGCAGCCCTTCTTCCGGGCCCCCACCTTCGTGGCGGGGTGTTCGGTGCACTGCTCAAAAGGGCAGGGCAACGCTAGATCGAAGAACGGATACACGTACCATGTTCGCAGTTGTGCGCACGGGCGGCAAGCAATACCGGGTTGCCGCCGGAGACAAGATCGCGGTTGAAAAGCTGGCTGGTGAAGCCGGTGAAACGGTCACGCTGGGCGATGTCCTGCTGGCTGGTGACGGCGGCGAAATCAAGGACGCCAAGGGCGTTGTCGTTTCGGCCGAGATCATCGCGCAGGCGAAGTCGGAAAAGGTGATCGTCTTCAAGAAGCGTCGCCGCCACAACTATCGCCGCCGCAATGGCCATCGCCAGCAGATGACCCTGCTGCGCATTCTCTCGGTTGGCGCCGGGGAAGCGAAGAAGGCCGCGCCCAAGAAGGCTGCCGCCAAGAAGGCCGATGCGGCCGAAGCTGCTGAATAAGATTCCGGAGTAGTTCGACATGGCACACAAGAAAGCAGGCGGCTCCTCGCGTAACGGTCGCGACTCAGCTGGTCGCCGCCTCGGCGTGAAGAAGTTCGGCGGTCAGGAAGTGATCGGCGGCAACATCATTATCCGTCAGCGCGGCACCAAGGTGTACCCCGGCGTGAACGTCGGCATCGGCAAGGATCACACCCTGTTCGCCCTGACCGCTGGCCGCGTCCGCTTCCACGATGGCAAGCAGGGCCGCAAGTACGTGTCGGTAGACATGGCACTCGCCGCCGAATAATCGGATGGTCGATAACGGGCCATCCTTGATGGGATGGCCCCGCCGGATCCACGAAGTCCGGCTGAACGAGGGAGAGGGCCAGGCCCGTCTCCCTTTTTCGTTTTCTCCCTCAGCTTGACCCGAACTTGGCCTCGCCCCAGCGCGTTCGCCTTGCTCAGGCCGTAATGGCAGTGTCACGTAGCAGCCCTAGGGGGCGTGCGTGGCGGATGATGGGAGTACGATAGATGTTCATTCGCAGTGAAAGGCTGTTCCTGCGGCCCGGTTGGCCGGAAGACTGGCAGGAGCTGCACAGCCGGATCGCCGATGAAGGCGTCGTCCGGAACCTTTCCAGTGCGCCGTGGCCCTATACCGCCGAAGATGCCCGCTGGTTTGCCCAGCAACCGCAGGACCAGCGCCTGCCGCATTTCTTCGTGACGCTGCCAACCAGCGCCGCCCCTGCGCAGCTGGTCGGCTGCGTCGGGCTGGCGGAGTTCGCCGGTAAGGTCGAACTGGGGTACTGGTTCGCGCGCGAGCACTGGGGCAAGGGCTTCGCCACCGAAGCATCGCGTGCGGTGCTGCGTCTGGCCAAGGTGCTTGGCCATCGCCATCTGGTGGCGGGCCACTTCATCGACAATCCCGCATCGGGCGCAGTGCTGCGCAAGATCGGCTTTGCCCCCACGGGCCGGGTCCATCAGCGCCACAGCCTGTCGCGCGGCTATGACGCCCAGTCGGTCGAATACAGCATCGACCTTGGCAGCCCGAGCGACTGCGACGGCGGGGACAAAGACGCGGCCGGCGTCATGCGAGCCGCCTGACAACGAAAAGGGGCTCCTGCCTTGCGGCGGGAGCCCCCCTTCTTGAGAGTCTTGCAGAGGGTCAGCCCGCCGCCGGTATCACGGCATCGGGAAATTCGCTTTCCGCCTTGCCGATCAGAGCGCGGTCGTCGTGGTTCCAAGGGTGGAAGCCCGGCATGAAATAGGCGAACCACGCAGGCACGATCTTGCGCAGCACGCCCGGCGTTCCGATCAGGTACCAGGCCAGCTTGAGCTTGATCCGCGTCCCTGTCAGGCCATCCTGCGCCAGCAGATCCAGCGTATCGTTCCAGCGGTTCTTGATGAAGTTCTTGGTGATCACCAGCATCATCAGCGACTTGACCTTCCAGCGCTTCCACCGGCTCCATTCGCGGGTGGCGTGGAGATAGGTGTCGAAGGCGACGCCCTTGTGTTCGATCTCTTCCATCGCGTGCCAGCGCCACATCGCCGCGGTTTCCGGCTCGGCATTGGCGAAATGCTTCGGGTTGGCGAGGAACTCGTGCGCCATGATCGCCGTGTAGTGTTCCAGCGCGATGGTCGCAGCGAGGTTCACGATCTGCGGGCGCTTCTTGATTTCGGCGAACAGCGGTTCAAGCCGGGTGTCGATCCCGTCCATGTTATAACCCGCGTCGGCAGCGGCCTTGTTGAATGCCACGTGTTCGCGGGTGTGGTTGATTTCCTGCTTCACGAACGCGCGGATCTCGGCCTCAAGCTTGGGCGGAGCGCCGTCGCGGTGCGCCTTCACGGCTTCGATGAACATCGCTTCGCCGCGCGGGAAGGTGGCCGACAGCGCGTTGTGCCAGGCGGTGGCGATCGGATCGCCGCCCAGCCACCAGCGCGAAGGCTTGCGCGTCCGGCCAAAGCGCTGATCGCGCACGGTGATGACGAGATCGTCGGGAGTGGGAACAGCCGCCTTGCCCGAAAGGCCCGCGGGTTCTACGTCGAGGGGGAATTTGGTCGGTGCGTTCATGCTGACCCATTTAGAGTAACTTACACCAATGTCAATAAGAAAGAGACTCACCCAGGAAGAGAGCCGCCTTGCCGCGCTGGAAGCCGCGCGCGCGCTGCTGATCGAACTGGGCCCGCAGGCGGTGACGCTCAAGGCGGTGGCCTCGCGAATCGGGCGCACGCACGCGAACCTGCTGCACCATTTCGGTTCGGCGGCGGGGCTGCAAAAGGCGCTGGCAGAGTTTCATGCCCAGCAGGTCTGCGACATCATCGCCGAAGCGGTGAAGGCCAGCCGCGCGGGCGAAGGTTCGCCCCGGCAGGTGGTGGACCTTGCCTTTGACGCGTTCGACAAGGAAGGCGGCGCTGCGCTGGCAGGCTGGATGCTGCTCAACGGCAACGAGGACGCGCTCGATCCGCTGGTCGAAGTGATCCATGATCTGGTCGACGAACTCGACGAACTGGGCACCGGGCAGATGCGCGCCTCGGCCCATGCGCTGTGCCTGATGGCGCTGGGCGATGCGATGCTGGGCGGTCCGCTGACTGGCTCGCTTGGCCTCGATCGCAATTGCGCGCGCGAGATCGCCACGCAGATGCTGGTCGATGCGGCATTGAAGGCCGGACTGGGACCGAATCAGGTCTGCTGAAGCCAATCCGGGCTGAGCTCGTCCGCGATGTCCTCGATCCGCAGGTGGTCGACTGCGAGGCCGAGTTCAGGGTAGCTGACGCGCTGGCGGTCTGGCTTGCTGCGCTCCAACGGCACGACGATCAGCCGCCGGTTGACCTTCTGCCGCCAGTTCATCCGTGCGGTGTTTTCCTGGCCGACATAGCAGCCCTTGGTAAAGCTAACCCCGTTCAGTTCGGCGGCGTTACATTCCAGCCAGAGCAGGTCGCCCAGTTCCGCCTGCCCTTCGCACACGTTTTTGGAAAGGCGCGCCAATAGCCACGCGGCTTCGGCGCTCTCGCCTTCAGGATTGCCGAGCCAGCGCTGACCCAGCGCAGCAAGGCGCGGATCGGGCGAGGGACCGTCACCTGCCTGCCAGTGAACACCCAGCGACGGATCGACCGCAATCGCGATTCTGCGGCGCAGGCGGTAGAGCGACAGCCGTTTGGCCAGCGCCTCGGCCGCCGCAGCCTCGCAATCGAGCAGCAGGTCGTCGCCGTCCGCCCAGACGATAAAATCGAACAGCACCTTGCCCTGCGGCGATAGCAGCGCCGCCCAGCACGGCAGCGGTCCGGTAACGTCATTGGTCACCAGCCCTTGCAGGAAAGCCCGCACGTCTTCGCCCGGTTCGAGCGGGGACAGGCGGATCACGGCGCGGCTGGTCAGCAGGGTGGCACTCATGCGGCCCTAACTGGGGTTCGACAGGCCGATTCGCAAGCTCGCGTCAGAAGTCGGCCGTGATCCAGGCCTGCACGTTGCGGCGAATGTTATAGGAATAGGCCCCGCTGCCCACCGGCACGAACATATAGGTGTCGTTGACGTTGTAGAGCGCAACGCGTGCGGTCATGTCATGGCCGCCCAGCTTGAACTTGTAACGCACCCCGCCGCCAAAGCGGGTCGATCCCGGCACAAGCACCGAATTCTCGACGTTGCCCTGCATTTCGCTGTCGTGATTGACATAGGCATCCAGCGTCACCGCCGGGGCGAAGGGCAGGGTCCAGTTGACGTTGAGGCGGGTGCGCAGTTGCGACTGGCCAACGGGCCGTGCGCCGACCGGGGTCGCGATCAGCGGCGATGCGGTCACCTTGGGATCCTGCCACACCCCGCCCAACACGACGCGCAGGTGCTTGGTCGGGTTGCTGGTGATGCTCAGTTCGACGCCCTTGTGCGTTTCGCTGCCCAGCACGCCGTAATAGTTCGCCGTGTCGAGATCGATGTAGGGCTTGGAGATGTTGAACCAGCCGAGGATCAACGTGGTATCTTTCACCGGCGACCAGCGCAGGCCGAAGTCATACTGGCGGGTGCGGATCGCGGGCAGGACCTGATGCGCGTTGCTGGCATAGCCCGGCGCGGTCCCGGCATCTTCCAGCCCGCGCATGTAGCTGCCATAAATCGTGAAGTTCGGCGTCAACGTGGCTGCCGCGCTGAAATAGGGCAGGGTTACATTGCTCGAGCCTTGCGCCTCGGGCAGCCCCGGCACGCCGACGCGCTTTTCGTAATGGGTACGGGTCACCCCGGCGGTGAATTCGCCGATGCCCTTCCATTTGAGGCTGTAGGATGCACCGCCGGTGACCTGCCGGGTATGATCGCCGACCTGCGGGTGGAAAGTGAACATCGGCTCGGGCACGTCGATCACGGTGTTGAGCGGGGCAAAGCCAAGGCTGGCAAGGTCGCCGCCGCCATAGTTCCCGTCGATCGAACGCCCGCGCAGCGCGACCGTGATCAGGTGCTGGCGCGGCCCGTCGCCGATCCGGCGCGAGATGCGACCCTCGCCGCTCCACGAGGCCGAGCCGCTGCCGGGAAAGGCATAGACCTGCCGTTCGGCATTCATGTCGGGCGCGATCAGCACCAGGTTGGCAAAGCCCTTGTCCTGTCCATAGCTTGAGCGGAACAGTCCGGCGCGCAGCGTCCAGTCACCCATGTTGGCATGGCCGACGAGGCCAAAGGTGTTTGAATGGCTGTTGTTCTTGGTCCAACTGGGCCCGGGATAGAGGTTGCGGTCGATCTTTTCGGGCAAAAAATTGCCGGTCGGGATGTAGATCGAGAAGCTGTTCTCGTCATGGAATTCCTGGTGGTTGGCAAAGGCCAGCAGCTCAACCCCGGCGCTGGGCTTCCAGCGCGTGACCAGGCCCGCGGTCAGCGCCTTCGATCCGCCGCCGTTGCCGTAATGATTGTCCGACAGTCCGACCCCGCCTGCCACGCCCAGCGTTTCGCCATTGAGCGGCAGGTCGAAATCGAGTTCCAGCCCCTTCGACCCGAAACTGTCCCAGCTGACGAAGGGCGTGACGGTGCGCTTCTTACCGGGCTTTTTCAGTTCAAGGTCGACGATCCCGGTAGGGGCCGGGAAGGCATAGCCCTGCGCCGCCGGGCCGACGCGGATCATCTCGCCCGCGATCACCCGGTTGCCGAGCCCGCCCTGGATGTCGAAATACATCCCCTCCATGCGGAAATTGCCGGCATTGCCCGGCGAAAAGCCGCGCACGTTGCCTTCGTCGTAGATCCCGATCTGCTCGTGCCCGGTGGCGGTGCCAAAGGCGTCCTCGGCGGATTCGACCGCGTTTTCCTCGGTATGCTGGGCCAGCGCAGGGGCAGGGCAGGCGGCCATCGCGGCGAGCGCGAGCCAGGATGTGCGGCCAAGTGCCTTGATCGGCATGAAAATCTCCCTGAAGCAGTCTTGCTGTATTACCTGCCTAATACGTTAAGCCATGTGATCCGCGCGGCGTGATCGACCAAGGGCGCATTGCGCCTGACGAACGGACGAACGACATTTGGGCCGGAAACCTGTTGCGGGCCGCCGCGCTGTGGCATTGGGGCGGCATGACGAATCGGCTCACCATCCGCTGCCCTGATGATTGGCACGTTCACCTGCGCGACGGCGCGATCCTGCAAGGCGTGGCGCCCTATACCGCGCGGCAGTTCGCCCGCGCGATCGTGATGCCTAACCTTTCGCCGCCCGCGACCACGGTGGAGGCTGTGGCGGCCTATCGCGACCGGATCAACGCCGCGCTGCCCGAAGGCAGCGACTTTACCCCGCTGATGACCTCGTACCTCACCGACGGGATCGCGCCGGACATGATCGAGCGCGGCTTTGGCGAAGGCGTGTTCACTGCTGCCAAGCTCTATCCCGCCCACGCCACCACCGGCTCGGCCCACGGCGTGACCCATATTGCCAATATCCGCCCCGCGCTGGAGCGGATGGAAAAGATCGGGATGCCGCTGCTGGTCCACGGCGAGGTGACCGACCACGATGTCGACATCTTCGACCGCGAGGCCGTGTTCATCGAGCGCACGCTGGCCCCGCTGGTGCAGGAGATGCCGGGGCTGAAAGTGGTGTTCGAACACATCACCACCGAGGAAGCCGCCCAGTTCGTGGCCGAGGGCAGCGAGCGGATCGGCGCGACGATCACGCCGCAGCACCTCCACATCAACCGCAATGCCATGCTGGTCGGCGGGATCCGCCCGCACGCCTATTGCCTGCCGGTCGCCAAGCGCGAAAAGCACCGGCTGGCGCTGCGCAAGGCGGCGACGTCTGGTAGCCCCAAGTTCTTCCTCGGCACCGATACCGCGCCCCATGCCCGCCACCTCAAGGAAGCGGCCTGCGGCTGCGCCGGAATTTTCAACGCCCCCTATGCGCTGGAAAGCTATCTCGCCGTGTTCGACGAGGAAGGCGCGCTGGACAAGTTCGAGGCCTTCGCCAGCGAGAACGGCCCGCGCTTCTATGGCCTGCCGCTGAATGAAGGCACCGTGACGCTGGAACGCGGCGGCGTGCAGGTGCCGGACGAGATCGACGCGAATGGCACCTCGATCGTGCCGTTCCACGCGGGCGAAACGCTGGGGTGGCGGTTGGTCGGCTAGGGGTTGGTCATGCCCTAGAGCGGACTTTCAGGACACGACAACCTTGCGGACATAGATCGCTCTTCTGATTGTGAGGGCGCTTTGCGAATGGCATACTTGCTAAATGGACATCTTCAAGGATCGCCTTCCCGCAGGATGGAGTTATTCGTTAAAGCCGTCTTTGCTTGATAAAGCGATTGAAGCGGCGGGCGTTCGATCGCAAATTTCTTTGCATCAATGCTACAAGGTTTGGGAGACAGACGCACCATCCTTGAGCGCAAGGTTCTCTCCATCCGGGTCAAATGAAGTTGGAGATGGTGGCCACTTTTCGATCACATCGTGTGCTGTTCCATCTGACCAGCGGAATGACGCTAAGGAATTCGCCGAAAAGGTCTTTCTACCTGCACTTATCGATTGGATAACGTCGATAGAAGAACTGTCGAACAACTCAACGAGGAAGTGGCAGAGTCAGCAGTTCATTTGCAATGGTTCACTGACGGCATTGAGCAAACGTCCATTGCCTTTGCTTCATAAGGGACAGCCGAGGCGCAAGAGGGCGTAGATGCATGGTCAGGGTGTGAGCTTCCACTTCCCCCGACATTCCCTCCAAACAGATCATCCCAGACACCTTATCGCAGCGGCCACTCGTTCAGCTTGGTTGACTAAGTTCCTGCCTTCCCGCGCCGCACCAGCAAGTCCCACACGAACAGCGCAATCGCGGTCCAGATGATTGCGAAGCTGCCCAGTTGCAGGGGATCGAGCGGCTTTCCGAACACGGTCACGCCCAGTCCGAAGACGATCGTGGGCGAGACGAACTGGAGCATCCCCAGCACGGTGAAATCCATTCGCCGCGCGGCGATGGCGAAGAATAGAAGCGGGACAGCCGTGACCAGCCCGGCGCAGGCGATCAGCAGGCTTTGGCCCGCTGCGTGGCCGAAGCTCGATCCTTGCGGGGTGGCGGCGAACCAGCTGACGATCAGCACGGCGAGCGGGGCCAGGACCAGCGTCTCGATCGTCAGGCCGGGGACCGAGCCGACCGGCGTCACCTTGCGCACAAAGCCATAGCACAGCCAGCTGAGCGCCATAGCAAGGCTGACGCCGAGCATATCCAGCTCGCCCCAGCCGAGCAGGACCACGCCCAGCCCGGCCAGCAGCACGGCGGCCCATTGCAGGGCGCTCAGCCGCTCGTGCAGGAACACCGTTCCGGCCAGCACCTGCAGCAGCGGGGTGAGGTAATAGCCAAAGCTGGCGGCGAAGACGTGGCTAGACTGGATCGCCATGACATAGAC
Organism: Novosphingobium sp.; assembly: GCF_041915465.1. GTDB lineage: Bacteria > Pseudomonadota > Alphaproteobacteria > Sphingomonadales > Sphingomonadaceae > Novosphingobium. The sequence continues at coordinate 10,468 of NZ_JAYSBK010000013.1, forward strand.
CAGCCAGTTGGTGCCGATCAGCAGCGCGCTCAGCACCAGCATCCGCAGCACTTTCCAGTTGGTCAGCGCGGCGATCAGTTCGTTCTTCTGGCCGCGCGCGGCGATGAACAGCGCGCAGAGCGGCAGGGTGAACAGCACGCGCCAGCCGACGAATTCTACCGCCGGAACCGCATGGACCAGCCGCAGGTACAGCGGCAGCAGCCCCCAGATGAGGTGGGCGCCAAGCGCAAAGGGCAGGCCGGTCTGACGGGTTGCGGGGGATTGAGGAGGCATTGCTGCCGCTGGGCTAGCCGGGTGTGGGGCGTGAAGCAAGTCGCGGCTTGGCGGCGCGGGCCCACGCCTTTAACGTGCAGTCCGATGACCCTGTTCGCCAACCGCCGCCCTGTCTTGCCTGCCTTGCTGCTCCTGATGCTTGGGGCCTGCGGCGGGGGCGATGCGGACAGCAACAAGCAGGCGAACCGCGACCCGGCGATCACCGGGGCGCTATCCGATCCGATCATGGCCGATCCAGACCTTGCCAGCCAGAACCGCGGCAATTCCGCGCTATCGGGCGGCGGCCCGGCCAATGGCGAATTGCCCCCGCTCAAGCGCACCCCGGAAGAGGTCGAGGCGGCCAAGACCGCTGCTGAGGAACTTGCAGGCGGAAGCATCGGCGCGGCCCCGGCAGCCAGCGCTACCAGCGATCATTCCCCGCTCGACGGCGCAATCACCGCCGAGGCGCGCGCTGCCGCGCTGGGGCTTGCAGGCCAGGGCTGCGCGGCAAAGCTGGGCTATTCGTTTGGCTGGGCGGCCAAGCTGCACCCGGCCTTCCCGATTTATCCGCGCGGGCATACTGCCGAGGCGGCGGGCAGCGACGCGGCGGGCTGCAAGGTGCGCTCGGTCAGTTACGTCACGCCGGTCGATCCCGCTGCGGTGGTCGATTTTCACTATGCCATGCTGGCCAAGGCCGGGCTGCGCGCGGATCACCGCAAGGCAGGCTCGGACGAAATCCTGTCCGGGCAGGGCTTTGCCATCGCCGTGCGCGCGCAGCCGGGCGGGCTGACCGAAGTCATCATCGTCACCAACGGCCTGTAGGCCGCTGGATCAGGCTTCGCGCAGGCCCACACCGATCATCGCGCGCGGCTGTTCCATCTCGTTCGAGGCAACCGGATAGGCGCAATAGTCCGCCGCGTAATAGGCGCTGGGCCGGTGGTTGCCCGACAGGCCGATGCCGCCGAACGGCGCGTTCGAGGAAGCCCCGTTGGTCGGGCGGTTCCAGTTGATCACGCCAGCGCGGATGTTTGCCCAGAACCGGTTGTAATCCTGCGGCGTGCCGCCCACCAGCGAGGCCGAAAGGCCGAACCGGGTGTTGTTCGCCTCGGCAATCGCCTCGTCGAAATCGGTCACCTTGACCACCTGAAGCAGCGGGCCGAACAGTTCCACGTCCGGGCGTTCCTTGACCCCGGTCACGTCGATGATCGCGGGCGAAAGGAACGGCAGGTCATCGCGCGGGCGGACCAGGTGCTTGATCGCCTTGCCACCGTGGCTGAGCAGGTAGAGGAAGCTTTCGGTAAGCCCGTCGGCCGACTGGTTGTCGATCACCGGGCCCATGAACGGCGCTGGCTCGTCAAACGGAGCGCCAACGATGATCCGGTCGGCAAGGCGCTTAACTTCGCTGATCAGCGCATCGTACAGCGGTGCCTGGACGATCAGCCGGCGCGCGGCGGTGCAGCGCTGTCCGGCGGAGGTAAAGGCCGACTGGATCACGAGCGCCGCGGCATCGCTGATCTTCGGCGTGTCCCACACCACGATCGGATTGTTGCCGCCCATTTCCAGTGCCACGATCTTGTCGGGCCGGGCGGCAAGGCGGCGGTTGATCGCGATCCCGGCATGGGCGCTGCCGGTGAATAGCACGCCGTCGATCCCTTCATGCGCGACGAGCGCCTGGCCTTCTTCCGGCCCGCCGACGAGCAGTTGGACGACCGCCGCGGAAATGCCGGCGCGATGAAAGCACTGGACCAGCAGTTCACCCGTGGCGGGGGTCTTTTCGCTCGGCTTGAAGACGATCGCATTGCCCGCGATCAGCGCCGGCACGATGTGGCCGTTGGGCAAGTGCGCGGGGAAATTGTAGGGGCCGAGCACGGCCATCACGCCGTGCGGCTTGTGCCGGACGGCCGCGGTGCCTTGCAGCGCGTTGTCGAGCTTGCGCTGCGACGTGCGATCGGCATAGGCGCGGATCGAAATCTCGACCTTGTTGATCACGCTTTCGACTTCGGTGCGCGCTTCCCACAGCGGCTTGCCGGTTTCGCGCGCGATCAGCGTGGCGAGCTTTTCGTTCTCCTTGCGCACTTCGTTGGCGAAGCGGCGGACCAGTTCCATGCGGTTCGATAGCGGCTGGGCAGCCCAGGCCGGCCACGCCCGCCGAGCGCGCGCGACGATTTCGTCGACGTTGCCCCGCCTGGCGCGCCAGACTTCGGCGCCGGTGGCCGGCTCATAGGAAATGATCTCTGCGGTGCTCAATCTGGTGTCCCGTCTGTTAAGGTTGCGATCCCCGGGTCAGATCGCGCCTTAGCTGGTCTGTGATTACAAGAAAACCCTTGGGAATTTGGAAAACAGTCTGCCTTAATATCCCGTAATCGGCGGCACTCCAAGCGCGCTGCCGAGCCGCCGGATTTGCGCGACCTTGTCGTGCAGCGCCGACCAGTCGTCATGATCGGCGATCCGGCTCCACAAGGCTTCGACATCGTCGATCAGCAGGGCGGGAGAATCGCCTTCCGCCCATATTTCATGATCTTGGTCGACCGCCTCGTAGCTCTTCAGCAAGGCGCCGAAGGCATTTTCCGGCGCCGCGCGCCCAAACCGGTGGCGGTGGAAGAAGCTGTGCGGCGCCCCCCCGGCCTCGTGCATCGCCTTTTCCGCCTCGGCAACCAGTGCGGCATCGGCGGTGAACCCTTTGGGCTTTAGCCCCAGTCGCCAGACGAACTGACGGGCCAGCGCGGTCTGGTAGAGTGGTCCGAAGCGTTCCAGCGCGGCAATCAGCGGGGGCGCTTCGGCCAGCATCCGCAAGGCAACGGCAAGCTGCCCGCAGTTCCAGTGCAGCGCCTCGGCCTGGCGACCGAAGGCGTAAAGCCGGGCATGGTCGAAATAGGCCGCGGTGAACGAGGCATCCCACTTTGGAAGCCAGCGCCACGGGCCATAGTCGAAACTCTCGCCCGAAATGTTCATGTTGTCGGTGTTGAGCACGCCGTGAACAAAGCCCGCGACCGCCCACTGCGCGGCCAGGCTGGCCAGCCGGCCAACCACCTGGTGCAGCAGGATCACCGCCGGTTCATCGCGCCCCGGCACATCCTCGGGCGGCAGCGGGCCGGGGTACTGCGCGAGGCAATAGTCGACCAGTTGCGCCAGATGCTCGCGCTCGTCGTGATAGAGCAGGCGCTGGAACGTGCCGATGCGGATATGCCCGTGGCTGAGCCGGACCATTACCGCCGACCGCGCGGGCGAGGGCTCGTCCTGCCGGAACAGCTCCTCGCCGGTCTCGATCACCGAAAAGGTCTTGCTGGTGTTGACGCCCAGCGCCTCGAGCATCTCGGTTGCAAGGATTTCGCGCACCGCGCCTTTGAGCGTCAATCGCCCATCGGCGGTGCGGCTGTACGGCGTGAGGCCCGAGCCCTTGGTGCCGAGATCGAGCAGGCGGCCGGCTCCATCGCGCAGCTGCGCGAACAGGAACCCGCGCCCGTCACCAAGTTCCGGATTGTAAACGCGGAACTGGTGGCCGTGATATTTCAGCGCCAGCGGGCGGGGCAGGTTTTGAGGCAGCGGCTCGAACCGGCCGAAGTGTCGCACCCAGTCTGCATCGCCAAGCTCACCCAGCCCGACCGAACTGTCCCAGCGCGTGTTGCGAAAGCGCAGCGTCGTTTCCGGAAAGTCGGCAGGATCGACCGGCACGGCCAGCCAGTCCGAAAGGCTGGTGATCGGCGAGGCGGGCGTGTAGGGGGCGGCTTGCGGTTCGGCGCGCATCGGGCGATAGTGACCGCGAACACATTGCGGCACAAGCCGTATTGCCAAGGACCTCGACCTAATCGATGAGCGAATTCGCCGATCGTTACTGGACCAGCCGGGACGGGCTTAAGCTGCACTGCCGCGATTATGCCGGGCGCGATGATCGCCCGCCGGTGGTGTGCCTGCCGGGGCTGACCCGCAATGCGCGCGATTTTGCCGATGTCGCGGATCGAATCGCAGGTGAATGGCGGGTAATCTGCCCGGAAATGCGCGGCCGTGGCGATAGCGCCTATGCCAAGGACTGGGCGACCTATAACCCGCTGCAATATGTCGAAGACCTGGTCGTATTGCTGGATGAGGCCGGGATCGGGCAGTTCGTCTCGTTCGGTACTTCGCTTGGCGGGCTGATGACCATGATCCTGGCGATGACCGCCCCGCAGCGGCTGGCGGGCGCCCTGCTCAACGACGTCGGGCCCGAGCTGATGCCCGAAGGGCTGGAGCGGATTCGTGGGTATGTGGGGCAGGGACGCAGTTTCGAGACCTGGATGCACGCCGCTCGCGCGCTTGAGGAATCGCAGGCCCATGCCTTCCCCGGATATGAAATTGCCGACTGGCTGGCCATGGCCAAGCGTTGCATGGTGATCGGCAGCAACGGGCGGATCGTGTTCGACTATGACATGAAGATCGCCGAGCCATTCTCGCAGCCCGGCGGCGAGGCCCGGGTCGACATGTGGCCCGGGCTGGCCGGATTTGGCGCAAAGCCGATGCTGCTTTTGCGCGGTGAATTGTCCGACGTGCTTTCGGCTGAAGCCCATCGCAAGATGGCCAGCCTGCTGCCCGGCGCCGAAGCGGTGACCGTGCCCAACGTGGGCCACGCGCCGATGCTCGATGAGCCCGAAGCCGTTGCCGCGATTGATCGGCTGCTCGCCAGGATCGCGGGCCAAGGGCAGGGGTAATCGCGCTGCGCCTGCTGCACCTCCATTCCAGCTTTTCGGCCGGCGGCAAAGAATTGCGCGCGGCAAAGCTTATGAATGCCTTTGGCCGCGAGGTGGAGCATACGGTCGTTTCGGCGGTTCCGGGTGAACTGGGCGCGGCCGCCGCGCTCGATCGCGGGCTCAAGGTTGCTTACCCGGATGATTTTCCGCCGCTCGCGGGGCGGCCTTTCCCCCGCCGCCTGCAGGCGATTGCCCGGGCCATGCTGGGCTATGATCTGGTGCTGACCTACAACTGGGGGGCGATGGACGGGGTCATGGCCCACACCCTGTTCGCGCAGGCGCTGGGCCTGCCGCCGCTGGTGCATCACGAGGATGGCTTCAACCAGGACGAGGCAGACCGGCTCAAACCCGCGCGCAACTGGTTCCGGCGGATCGCGCTGTCGCGGGCGCAGGGTCTGGTCGTGCCGTCGCAGCGGCTGGAAGCGATCGCGCGGCAGGTCTGGAAGCAGCCGCGCAGCATGGTCCACCGCATCCCCAATGGCATTCCCGTTGCGCGCTATGGCCGGCCGTGCGCGCCCGACGTGCTGCCGCGCATCATCAAGCATGATGGCGAGATGTGGCTTGGCACCCTGGCCGGTCTGCGCGCGGTCAAGAACCTGCCGCGGCTGGTCCGCGCCTTTGCCGCCATGCCAACCTATTGGCATCTGGTGATCCTGGGCGAGGGGCCCGAACGCGACACGATCCGGCGCGAGGCGATCGCGCTCAATATCGGCCACCGCGTCCACCTGCCCGGCTTCGTTGCCGATCCGGCCGAAGTGATGGGGCTGTTCGACCTGTTCGCCCTGTCGTCCGACAGCGAACAGTTCCCGATTTCGGTGGTCGAGGCGATGGCCGCGGGTCTTGCCGTTGTCAGCCCGCGCGTCGGCGATGTCGAGGCGATGGTCGCCAAGGACAACCGGCGCTTTATCACCCCTGCCGGAGACGAGCCGGCATTGTCGGCGGCGCTGTGCGAACTGGCGCTCGATCCGCCGCTGCGCGCCGCCATCGGCGCGGCCAATCGTGCCCGGGCCGAGGCCGAATATGACGAGGGGGCAATGGTCGCGTCCTACCGCGATGTCTACGCCGCGGCGCTGGGCCGAACCTCTTTTCCTTGACCAACTCCTTGTTCACCCCCGCTTCACCGGGCAAAAGCCAGTAAGAAGCGTTGAAAAGGCCGGGCCATCCGCTAAACAGCCCCGCAGTCATTTAACGAGCGCGTAAAAGGCATTCCCTTGGCCCTGACCCCCAATACCCCAAGCAAGCAGCAGGAGCGTGATGCCGCCGCGAATGACGGCTTCCTGCGCGAAGTCGATGAGGCGCTGCGCCAGGACGACCTGCTGCGCATCGGCCAGCGCTATGGCAAGCCGCTGGCTGGCTTGATCATTGCCGGCCTGCTGGGCCTGGCCGGTTACCTCTACTGGGATCACACCCGCAATCAGGCGGCGGCCGAATTGTCGGAACGGACGATCCTCGCGCTTGACCGCCTGGGCTCGGGCGGGGTGGCCGCGGATGCCGCCGCGCGCGATCTCGAACCGCTGATGAAGGAAGGCGGCGCGGGCAGCCGGGCCAATGCGGCCATGCTTCACGCCGCGATCCTGCAGGAACAGGGCAAGAGCGACCTTGCAGCCAAGGAATTCGCCGCGCTTGCTGGCGACAGCACCGCCCCCCAGCCGTTCCGCGACCTTGCGCTGCTGCGCTCGGTCTCGATCCAGTTCGACACCCTGCCGCCCGCCGAGGTGATTTCGCGACTCAAGCCGCTGGCCGTGCCGGGCAATCCCTGGTTTGGCAGCGCGGGCGAACTGACCGCGATCGCCTATCTGAAGATGGGCCAGCCAGACAAGGCCGGTCCGCTGCTCGCCGCGATCGGCAAGGATGAAAAGGCCCCGCGCTCGGTTCGCGGGCGCGTACGCCAGCTTGCCGGGCAACTTGGTTACGACGCCGGGGTCGACATGCAGCAGATCGAAGCGGCCGGCAAAAATGCCGCCGCCGCGCCTGCGCCCGCTCCCGCGGCTGCTCCTGCGGCAAAGCAGTGATCGGTCCCAACAAGGATAAACGGATGCCTTCGAACTCGTTTCCCCGCCGCCTCTCGGTTCCGCTGGCCCTGGCGCTCGTCATCGGCCTGTCGGGCTGCGGCGCCTTCGGTGGCAAGGGCAAACCGACCACGCCAACCGTGGGCAATCGCGTGCCGATCCTCAGCCGGGTCGAATCCGGGGCCAAGGTCGATCCGAGCCTTGCCGACGTTGCCGTCGTCGTCCCGCCTGCCAACGCCAATGCCGATTGGCCACAGGCCGGCGGCACTGCCAACAAGGCCTATGGCAACCTCGCCATCGGGGCCAATCCGCAACCGGCCTGGTCAGTCCGGATTGCCGGTTCGTCGAAGAGCCAGCGGCTTGCCGCCTCGCCGGTTATCGGCGGCGGGCAGATGTTCGTGATGGATACCCAGGGCGTGGTCCACGCCTATGACGCGAGCAGCGGAGCCGAGCACTGGTCGCGCAGCTTCGAGGTCAAGGGCGATGGTTCCAGTTCGGTTTACGGCGGCGGCGCCGCCTTTGCCGACGGGCGGGTCTACATCACGACGGGCGTTGGCGAAGTGGCCGTGCTCGATGCCTCCAACGGCAATGTCATCTGGAAGGTGAAGCCTGCCGGCCCGCTGCGCGGTTCGCCGACGATTGCGTTCAACGCGGTATTCGTGATGACGCAGGACAACCAGATCTTCTCGCTCGACGCCGCCGATGGCGGGCAGCTGTGGCACCAGGTTGCCGCAACCGGGCAGAGCGGCGTGTTCGGCGTGGCGGCTCCCGCTGCCGGCCAGGGTACCGTGATCGCCGGCTTTTCGACCGGCGAACTGGTAGCCTACCGTTATGAAAACGGTCGCCAGGTATGGAACGACGCGCTTGCCCGCACCTCGCTTTCCACCACCGTTGGCGTGCTGACCGACATCGACGCCGACCCGATCATCGACCGTGGCCGCGTCTTCGCGCTGGGCCAGGGCGGGCGCATGGCTGCCTATGAACTGGTCACCGGGCAGCGCATCTGGGAACTCAACCTTGCCGGGATTTCGACCCCGGCGGTCGCGGGGGACTGGATCTTCACGCTTACCGACGATTCGCGACTGCTGTGCATCGCCCGGTCGAGCGGCAAGGTCCGCTGGATGACCCAGCTGGCGCGCTTCCAGAACGAAAAGAAGAAGAAGAACCCGATCTTCTGGTCCGGTCCGGTCCTGGCCGGTGAAAAACTCTGGTTCGTCAACTCGCGTGGCGAAGTCTATTCCGCGCCCGTGACCGACGGCAAGCCGCAGCTGGTCGCGTCGCTCAAGTCGCCGATCACGCTGGCCCCGGTGGTTGCGGGCGGCATGCTCTACGTGCTCGACGATAGCGGCAAGATCACCGCGTTTCGCTGATATGACATCGTTTCCCCGCCCTTAACCCTTTGTGGTCTAGGGCGGGACGATGACCAAGCCGGCCGCAACAGCCTCGGTTCCTGCCGATCCGATGCCGCATAGCGACGTTTCGCCAGCCGTGGGGCTGGTGGGGCTGGTGGGACTGTGCGGCTGGATCCTGGTCTGCCACTTCTGGCCGCAACTGGTCGATCATTTCGGCCTGCCCGGCCCGCGCGAGCGGCTGACCGGCCCAAATGCGGCGTTGACCGGGCTGGTCTTTACCGCCCTGCCGATGGTCGCCTGGTCGCTGCTGGTCAACAAGGTCCACCGCAATCCCTCGACCGGGCTCGACTGGTCCAAACCGCGCGCGGTGAGCGAGGTGATTGACATCTCGGTGACCAAGCTGGCGGGGCTATGGGCGACCTGGGCGGTGATCGCGGCACTCTATTGCCTCGGGCGGTGGTATTGGACCGGGCCATATCAGGTCGCGATGGACGTGCTGAGCGCGGTCGTGGTGCCGCTGTTCGTCCTTTCGGTGCCTTATGTGATCTGGCTTGACCGGGTCATGGTGGAACCGCGCGATCCATGCTGGCACTTCGGCGCCATGCTGGTCGGGCGGGAACCGTTCGATCCGCAAAAGGTGGCCGTCCATGCCCGCGCCTGGGCGGTGAAGGGCTTCTTCACGGCCTTCATGATCTCGATCGTGCCGGGCGGCTTCGCCAACCTCGTCACGCCCGACTGGTCGAACTTCCTTGCCTCGCCGGTGGGCGTAAGCGCGATCCTGATCACGCTGATGTTCGTGCTCGACGAGCAGGTCGGCACGGTTGGCTATGTCCTGACGATGAAGCCGCTCGACGCGCAGATCCGCACGGCCAATCCCTATCTGGCCGGCTGGCTGGCGGCGCTGATGTGCTATCCGCCGTTCCAGTTGATGAGTCCGCCCGATCGACCGCTGTTCTACCTGACCAATTCATGGGGCGATGACACCTGGTTCCACGTGATCGGCGAAAGCGGCACGCTGGCCTGGATCTGGGCGCTGTGGCTGGTGTTCCTGACCGCCTGCTATGCCTGGGCAACCGTGGCCTTCGGGATCCGCTTCTCGAACCTGACCTATCGCGGCGTGCTGACCAATGGCCCCTATCGCTTTACCCGGCACCCGGCCTATCTCGCCAAGAACGCCTTCTGGTGGTTCGCCGGGATGCCGTGGGTGGTCAACAGCGGATCGCTGGTCGATGCGGTGCGCAACACCTTCTTCCTCGGCTGCGTCAGCGCGATCTATTTCTGGCGCGCCAAGACCGAGGAGAAGCACCTCCTTGGCGAGGATCCCAAGTACCGCGCGTACTATGATTGGATGAACCGCAACGGCGCCATAACCGCCCCGCTTTACCGGCTGGGACAGCGGGTCAGGGCCAGCCGGAAGGTCGTTTAGAGCGTCGTTCCCGCGTCCGCTTCGAACACGGTTATATTGCGCCCGGTCAGGCCAAGCCCGGCGCGTTCCTCGCCCCAGACGGCCATGTGCGGCGTCTTGAGGTGGGCAGTCAGTTGCGCGCGGGTTTCCCACACTTCGCTGACCCGGATCAGGCCCGGATCGAGCACGTCTTCGGCATAGTTGTATTCGATGCAGCCAGCTTCTGCGCGGGTGGCTTCCATCACCTTGCGCATCATCGGGCGCGCTTCTTCCATGCGCTCGGCCGGCAGACGAAACTGACCAACAACCACGATCGCCATTATACGCCCTCTTCGTAGATGCGGCCAAGATCGCCGCCCCATTCGCCATTGTACTTGTCGAGCAGGCGCTGGGCCGGAACCTTGCCGCTGCGCACGATCTCGTCGAGCGGGGCGAGGAAGCCGGTTTCGTTGTCACCCACGCCGTTAAGCTTGCCGCGCGCGGCGAGGCCCGAGCGGGCGATTGCCAGCACTTCGGCGGCAATGTCTTTGAGCTTGCCGCCACCGGGCAGCGGAGCATCGAGGCCCAGCTTCGGCACGGCAGAGCGCAGCGCCTCGCGCCCGTCCATGTCCCAGCCCTTGACCAGATCCCACGCCGCATCTAGCGCGCCCTGATCGTAGAGCAGGCCGACCCACAGCGCGGGCAGCGCGCAGATCCGGCTCCACGGACCGCCATCCGCGCCGCGCATTTCGAGGAACGACTTGAGCCGCACTTCGGGAAAAGCGGTGGAAAGGTGATCCTGCCAGTCGCTCATCGTCGGCAATTCGCCCGGCAGCACGGGCAGCTGGCCTTTCAGGAAGTCGCGGAAGCTCTGCCCCGCGGCATCGATGTACTTGCCGTCGCGGAAGACGAAATACATCGGCACGTCGAGCATATATTCGGCGTAGCGTTCATAGCCGAAGCCGTCCTCGAACACGAACGGCAGCATGCCGGTACGCGCCGGATCGGTGTCGGACCAGATGTGGCTGCGATAGGACAGGAAGCCGTTGGGCTTGCCGTCGGTGAAGGGCGAATTGGCGAACAGTGCGGTCGCCAGCGGCTGCAGCGCCAGGCTGGTGCGGAATTTCTGCGCCATGTCCGCTTCGCTCGAATAGTCGAGGTTGACCTGGATCGTGCAGGTGCGCAGCATCATGTCGAGGCCCATGGTCCCCACCCGCGGCATGTGCCGCAGCATGATCGCATAGCGCCCCTTGGGCATGATCGGCAGGTCTTCGCGGCGCTTGTCGGGCCACATGCCAAGGCCCAGGAAGCCGATGTTGAAACGCTCACCAATCGCGCGCACCTGATCGAGGTGGCGATTGGTTTCGTCGCAGGTCTGGTGCAGGCTTTCGAGCGGGGCACCCGAAAGTTCGAACTGTCCGGCTGGTTCAAGACTGATCGCGCCGTCGCTGCCCGACAGGGCAATGACGTTGCCGCCTTCCACCACTTCCTCCCAGCCGAAGTCCTTGAGCGCCATCAGCAGGTCGCGGATCCCGCCCGGTTCCTCATAGGACGGGGCATGATGGTCGCTGCGGGCGTAGACCAGCTTTTCGTGCTCGGTGCCGATCCGCCACCGCTCGCGCGGCTTCTCCCCCTTGATCATCGGCGCGATCAGCTGGTCGCGGCTCTCGATCACCGGATCGTTGCTATCTGAAACTTGTCTGGTGCTCATTGCCGGGGAATTAGTGACTTGCTCGCCCCTGCGCCAGCGAATTTATCTTGGGGCCTGCCAATCGCCGGCAGTGCCCATCCACAGCGCGGTGGCGGCGATTGCCGCAGTCTCGCCGCGCAGGATGCGCGGGCCCAGCGTGATCGCGCGCGCACGGGGCATGGCGCGCACGGCTTCGCGCTCGGCCGCGTCAAAGCCGCCCTCCGGCCCAACCAGCAATGCTGCGGGGCCGCCCTGCGCGGAAAAGCATGCTGCGGCGGGCGCGCCGCCTTCCTCGTCGGCAAAGAATAGGGTGCGGTCCGCCTCCCAGCCGCGCAGCAGCGCATCGAGCTTCACCGGCTCGGCCAGTTCGGGCAGGGCCGTGCGGGCGCATTGTTCCGCCGCCTCGGCCAGCACCGCGCGGGCGCGTTCGAGGTTGAGCTTGTCGGCCACGCAGCGCCGGGTCAGCACCGGCTGGATGCAGCGCACCCCAAGTTCGCAGGCCTTTTCCAGCACCAGGTCGAAGCGGTCCTTCTTGAGCAGCGCGGCACAGAGCGTAAAATCCGGCACCTCTTCGCGCGCGCGCAGCAGAGTTTCGGGGACCAGGACCACGTCGCGCTTGCCCGCGCTGGCCACGCGCGCGGCCCATTCGCCGGTTACGTTGTCGCACAGCACCACGGCGTCACCCTCGGCCACGCGCATCACGCGCGAGAGGTAATGCGCCTGGGGACCTTCGATTCCCACTGCCACGCCCTCGGCCAGCGGATTGGGCACGAACAGGCGCGGGGCGGATTTGGGCGGCCAGGCGGGCGTTGCGGGCATGGCCGACCTCTAGCGCATTTCGCTGCGCAGGCTAGAGAGCGAATATGAGCGCGAACACGACCGGCGAAATCGTCCCCGACAGCGAGCACAAGGGCATCGTTGCCGCCCTGCCGCAGCCGCTGCGCGATTATGCCAGCCTTGCCCGGTTCGACCGGCCGATTGGCTGGTGGCTGCTGTTCTGGCCCTGCGCCTGGGGGCTGCTGCTGGCGGGCGGCGAAGGGCGCTGGGACCTGTTGCTGTGGATGCTGGCCGGATCGATCGCGATGCGCGGGGCGGGCTGCGTCTATAACGATATCGTCGATGCCGACATCGACCGGCAAGTGGCCCGCACCGCCGCGCGGCCCGTGGCGAGCGGCCGGGTGGGCAAGCGCGCGGCGTGGATCTGGCTTGTGGCGCTGTGCCTTGTCGGCCTGATCGTGCTGCTGCAATTGCGGTTCGAGGCCCAGCTTGTGGCGCTTGGCAGCCTCGCGCTGGTCGCAGCCTATCCATTCATGAAGCGGATCACCGGCTTTCCGCAGGCCTGGCTGGGGCTGGTCTTTACCTGGGGCGCACCGGTCGGCTGGGCGGCGCTGCGGTCTGACCGGCTGGACGTGATGGCGGCGCTTTATGCAGGCGCGATCCTGTGGTGCATCGGTTACGATACAATCTACGCCTGCCAGGACCGCGAGGATGACGCGCTGGTCGGGATTGGTTCCTCCGCGCTCACGCTGGGCCGCCATGTTAAAGCGGGCGTCGCGGCGTTTTATGGCGGGGCGACCCTGCTCTGGGCGCTGGCGGTATGGTTGCTGCGGCCCGATTGGGTGGCGCTGCTGGCGCTGCTGCCCGCCGCGCTGCACCTTGGCTGGCAAGCGGCGAGCCTCGATCCCGACGATGGCGATAACGCGTTGGCCCGGTTCCGCTCGAACCGCACGCTCGGCCTGCTGCTGGCACTGGCCTGCTGGGTGGTCGGGAACGCCTGATGTGCAACCTCTACCGCATGACGAAGGGCGTCGATGAAGTCGCCAAGCTGTTCGAGGTGGATTCGGTGCGCGGCGCGAACCTGGCCGACGAGGTCTATCCGGGGCTGCCGGGGCTGGTGATCGCCGAAGGGCAGGCGCGGGCGATGAACTGGGGTTTTCCGCTGGCGCTAACCGGCAAGCAGGGCCAGAAGCTTAAGCCCAAACCCGTTACCAACGCGCGCGAGGACAAGCTGCTGACCGGCTTCTGGCGCGACAGCTTCGTCCACCGCCGCTGTCTGGTTCCCGTTTCCGGCTGGGCCGAAGCGGAAGGCGAAAAGGGCCGCATGACCCGCACCTGGTATGGTCTGCCCGGCGAGGACGTGTTCGCGGTTGCCGGGCTTTGGCGGCCCAGCGCCGAATGGGGCGAGGTCTACACGCTGGTTATGGTCGACGGGCACCCGCAGATGGCGCAGGTGCATGATCGGATGCCCTTGATCCTCAGCCACGCGGCTCAGCGCTATTGGCTCGAAGGTACCCCCGAAGACGCATTGGCGCTGTGCCGCACCTGGGAGGGCGACCTGACGGTGGAGCGCACCAACCAGCTCTGGTCGGGCGGCTGGGCCGCGCCGGATCAGCCGGACTTGCTCTAGCTGAACAGCGCTGCGTGGCGTTCTTCGATAGCGCTCCACAGCCGTGCCGCTTCGGGCACGTCCAGCGCGAAGACGTGGCGCAGCACGCCGACCAGTTCCTCCTGTGAGGTCAGTTCGCGCGTCGCGGAACCATCCGGCCCGGTTTCGGTGAGCACCTTGCCGCGCAGCATCAGGTGGCCGTCGGGCGTACGCTGCTGCACGATCAGGTTCTGGACGAAGGGCGATTCGCCGTCGCGGCCCTGCCATTCACACTTTTCGGCCAGCAGCCCCTCGTCGGCAGGGGCGTCGGGAAAGTCATAGGAGATCGGGGTTGGACCAGTCTCGATGGCAAAGCCCCACAGGCCGTCCTGGGTGCGCAGGATCCGGCCGGTCATCGGCTCTGCCGCCCACGTTTGCTCGGCCAGCGGGAGCGGCTCGATCTGGGTTGAGCCAAAGCCGACATCGACGAGGTAGGGGGCGCCGTCCAGCGTCACCTTCAGGCACAGGTGCGAACCCATCGACTGCTCGCCGCGCAGTTCGCGCAGAACGCCGCCGGAGAGACGCATTACGGAAAAACCCAGCGCGGCAAGGGCGCGACCGAGGAGGCCGTTGTGCTCATAGCACCAGCCGCCGCGCCGCGCCTCGACCAGCTTGGCGAAGATCGATTCCTGTTCCAGCCCCGGCGGTGTGCCCAGCTGGACATCAAGGTTCTCGAACGGGATCGCCAGGACGTGCGCGCGGTGCAGCGCGGTCAGCGTTTCGAGATCGGCAGCGGTCCGACCGGCATAGCCGATCCGGGCGAAGTAGGCGTCAAGCTGGGCGGGGGAAAGCGGATCAATCATAGTTCACCAGTTCGAATTCGATGCCGTCCCAGTCGAAGAAATAGAACCGGCGACCCGGTGCATAGTCCGCGTGGTTGAATGGCACCAAGCCCGCTTCGACGACCAGCCGTTCTGCTTCGACGAGATCATCGACGACCAGCGCCACATGGTTGAGCGGCGCTCCCTTGTCATACGAGCGTTCGGCTGAGCCATTGCTGTAGAAGGCGAGGTAATCGCGCTCGCTCCCCACGTGAATCGTCCAGCCGTTGTCCCGCGCCGGGCCGCGCCAGCGTTCGTGCCAGCAGCACAATTTCTGCATCAAGGCCGATGACCGCTCGGGATCGCTGACCGTCAGGTTGGCGTGTTCGAGAAATCCGGTTGGCATCAAAATCTCCTTTATTCAGCTATTTGCTGCGCATTCGAATCAAGGCGCTTGAACATCATACAACCTCAAGTTAACTTGAGATCAAGGAGTTTTGCGTAGGACCTCTCCGATGAACCGCAATGACCTGCTACCGATTGGCGAACTGGCGCGGCGAACCGGTCTCGCGGTATCGGCGATCCGCTTTTACGAAGAGAAGGGGCTGGTCCAGGCGCTGCGCACCGGTGGCAACCAGCGGCGCTTCCTGCGCAGCGACATTCGCCGCCTCAGCTTCATCCTGATCGCTCAGAAGCTGGGCCTTGGCCTGGCCGAGATCGAGGCTGAACTTTCCACTCTGCCGCAAGGCCGCACGCCGACGCTGGGTGACTGGCAGAAACTCAGCCGCTCGATGCGCAAGCAAATGGACGCGAAGATCCAACTGCTAACCCGCACCCGCGCCAAGCTCGACGAATGTATCGGCTGCGGCTGCCTCAGCCTCGACCGCTGCCGCCTCTACAACAAGGACGACCGCGCCGGGGCTGGCGGTGCCGTGGGGCCGAGGTTTGTGCTGGATTGAAGTCGAAACAGGAAAAGGCTGATGGAGTTCAAATTTGGCGAAGCCGGATGCTGGTTCGGATCAAGCGAAGGCACCTACTTCTATCTTCAAGGTGTCGATGGTTCGGCCTGTCCTGATCAGGAGGCGGCGGCCGAACGAATTGCGCAGTCTTTGGAGGCTTTTAAGGCAAAGGCAGTTGCATACCTCGATCTATTCATCGATCGAGCCAAAGCCTGCGGTCACGAGGGCGAAGATTGGGCGTTTGTCGAGATTGAACTGAACGGAGGACTGGGCGCTCCGGTTAGGGCCAGTCCGCTTTTTATGCTGTCTGGCGACGATGGTGGAATGTGGAGCGTGGAGCTTCGCGATATGGGCAATGAATGGCGGCCCGTAAGGTTTGAGCGTCGCCAAGGATAACCAGAAGGCACAGCGTCTGGTTGGGGTGCGGCAGATTACTCCGCCGCCAGCAGTTTCTCTGCTCCGCCCAGATCCACGCTGACCAGCCGGCTGACCCCGCGTTCGACCATGGTCACGCCAAACAGGCGGTGCATCCGGCTCATCGTCACGGCGTTGTGGGTGACGATCAGGTAGCGGGTGTCGGTCTCCCCCACCATCGCGTCGAGCAGGTCGCAAAAGCGTTCGATATTGGCATCGTCCAATGGCGCGTCGACTTCGTCGAGCACGCAGATCGGGGCCGGGTTGGTGAGGAACAGCGCAAAGATCAGCGCCACCGCCGTCAGCGCCTGTTCGCCGCCCGATAGCAGGGTCAGCGATTGCAACCGCTTGCCCGGCGGCTGGGCGTAGATTTCAAGGCCCGCCTCCAGCGGATCGTCAGAATCGACCAGCGCGAGATGCGCCTGCCCGCCTTCGAACAGCTTGGTGAACAGCCGCTGGAAATGGGTATTCACCGCTTCGAACGCGGCGCGCAGGCGTTCGCGCCCTTCGCGGTTGAGGTTGCCGATCGAACCGCGCAGGCGGCTGACCGCTTCGGCCAGTTCCGCCTGTTCGGCCAGGCTCGCCCCGTGGCGCTGCTCGGTTTCCGCAAGTTCCTCGGCCGCCAGCAGGTTGACCGGGCCGATCCGCTCGCGTTCGGCCACCAGCTTGTCGTGATCGGCCGATTCCTGCGGCGCGCTGGCCACCTCGGCCGAGGCGAACTGGAAGCGCTCGGGCAGCAGCGGCGGCGGGCACTGAAAGCGTTCGCCCGAAATCCCCGCCATTTCGGCGCGGCGGGCTTCCTCGTTCTCGGCGCGGGCGGCGGCCCCGGCGCGGGCTTCGCGCGCAGCGGCGAGCGCCTCGTTGGCGGAGACGAACTGGGCCTCGATTGCGCGCGCCGCCTCGGACGTTTCAGTGACCCGCGCTTCGGCGGCGGCGAGTTCGGCGGCCAGGCGGGAGCGCACCTCGTCCCCGGCTTCGATCTCACGCATCAGGCTGGCGGGCTTGGCGGCAACGACGCTGCGCTCTTCCTCGATCTCCGCGAAGCGGCGCTCCATTTGCGAGAGGCGGCTGGCGGCGTCGCCGGCGCGGGCCTGCCATGATTTGATGTCGGCGCGCTGGGTATTGGTGCGTTCGCGCGCGACCGCGAGGGCCTGGTCGTGTGCGGCAAGCCCGGCAGTGGCCGTCTGGAGCCCCTGCCGCGCGGCATCGTGGCGGGCCTGGGCCGCGGCAAGCTGGGCGCGCCCTGTTGCGGGATCGGGCAGTTCCCGCCGCTTGGCATCGGCCGCATCCCGTTCCGCTTCGGCCTGTTTGATCTGCTCGCCAAGATCGCTGGCGGCGGCAGCCAGTTCGGCGCGGCGGGCCTCGAGCCGGGCCTTGGCGGCTTCGGCCTGGTCGACCGCGCGCAAGGCGGCGCGTTCGTTGTCTGCAGCGCTTGAGACGGCGCGCTCAGAGGCAACCAGAGCAACCTGTAGCTGCGACAATTCGGCTTGCACGCTGGCCTGCGCAGCCTCTGCAGCTTCCAGCGCGGCGCGCAGCGGCGGCAATTCCGCTTCCAGCGCGGTCAGGCGGTTCTCCGCCTCAAGCCGGGCGGCCTCCGCTGCGCCTTCGCCCCGGCTGACGAACCCGTCCCAGCGCCGGATGCGGCCCGCCTTGGTGACGAGCCACTCACCCGGACCAAGCGCGCGGGCATCGTCGGCATCGGTCACATGAACCAGCGCAAGCCGCGCGGCGAGTTGCGGCGGGCAGGTGGTGACGTGGGTCGCAAGACTGTCTGCCACGGCCTGCGGGGCATCGGCGCCGGTCCAGTAGCGCCCGTCCTCATCCGCCGGGGCAGGGCCCAGTGGCGACTTGGCATCGCGCCCCAGCACGGCGGCGAGCGCGCGTTCATAGCCCGGCGCGGCACGGACCTGGTCGAGCGCCTGGGGCAGGCCGTGTTTGCCGCTGGCTTGTTTGGCGCGGGCATCGCGGTCGCGCACCAAGGCGGTATATTCGCGTTCCACGCCGGAGAGTTCGGCGCGCGCGCTGGCGAGCGTGGATGAGGCGGTGTCGCGTGCGCTTTGCAGTTCGGCCTTGCGCGCCTGCTGCGCCTCAAGCGCGGCGCGAGCCTGTTCGAGTGCGGTTGCAGCGGTTTCGCGTGCGGCTTCGGCTTCGGCCAGCGCCTTGGCCGGATCGCCTTCGCGGCTCAGCGCCTCGCGCAGTTCGGCCTGACGGCGCGCTTCGCTTTCGAGGCGGGCAAGGCGCTGCTGCGCGGCGGCGAGCGCGGCATCGGCAACGCGCCACTCCGCTTCGACCCCGGCCTGCGCCGCGGTCGCGTTGGCGAGGGCAATTTCGGCCTGGCGCAGGTTGCGGTCGGCATCGTCGAGCGCGGCGGCGACCACCGGGCGGCGGCGTTCATCGGCCTCGAGCGCGGCCTCGCCATCGGCCAGTTCGCGTTCGAGCCTGGCGAGCGCCTGGGCGGCATCGCGGGTTAGCCGGTCGGCATCGCCGCGATCCTCTTCCAAGCGTTGGCGCTGGCGGTCGAGGTCGGCAAGACGCTGTTCGGCGGCTTCAAGCTGGGTGGTGAGCGCGGCCATGCGGTGGCCGTGCGCGGTCGCATCGTCGCGCCGGTCGGCCAGTTCCTCGCGCGCTTCGGCCAGGGCCTCGGCCGCGGCGTGCTGGGCATCCTGCGCGGTCTTCATCGCAGACTGCGCCGCCGAAACACGCGATTCGGCCGCCTGTGCTTCTGCCCGGGCGGCTTCGGCTGCGGCAGCGGCATCGCGCCACCGCGCGAAGACCAGCCGCGCTTCGGCAATGCGAATGCGGTCGGACAGGGTCTTGTACCGCTCCGATGCGCGGGCCTGGCGGCGCAGCGAGGCGATCTGGCTGTCAAGCTGACCCATCAGGTCTTCGAGGCGGGCAAGATTGGCCTCGGTCGCGCGGAGCTTTTGCTCGGCGTCCTTGCGGCGAACGTGGAGACCGGCGATCCCGGCGGCCTCTTCCAGCATCATGCGGCGTTCGGCGGGCTTGGCCGCGATCACGGCGGCAATGCGGCCCTGGCTGACGAGCGCGGGGGAATGGGCGCCGGTGGCAGCATCGGCGAACACCAGCGCCACGTCCTTGGCGCGCACATCACGCCCGTTGACGCGGTAAGCGCTGCCCGCGCCGCGCTCGATCCGGCGGACGACTTCGAGTTCTTCGCAGGCGGCGTCCTCGGCGACGAGCACCACTTCGGCAAAGTCGCGCGGCGGGCGCTGGGTGGTGCCGGCGAAGATCACGTCTTCCATGCCGCCGCTGCGCATCGACTTGGGGCTGCTCTCGCCCATGACCCAGCGGATCGCTTCGAGCAGATTGGACTTGCCGCAGCCGTTCGGCCCGACAACCCCGGTGAGGCCGGGTTCGATGCGCAGTTCAGCCGGCTCTACAAAGCTCTTGAAACCAGAGAGCTTGAGCCGCTTT
Organism: Novosphingobium sp.; assembly: GCF_041915465.1. GTDB lineage: Bacteria > Pseudomonadota > Alphaproteobacteria > Sphingomonadales > Sphingomonadaceae > Novosphingobium. The sequence continues at coordinate 29,870 of NZ_JAYSBK010000013.1, forward strand.
ATGCGCATCGGATCGTCCCGCCGCCTCCCTAATCCCGGATCAGCGCGCGCCGGCCTTCATCAGCGCGTCCTTGAGCAGGGGCCAGGTGTTGAAGTCTTCCTTCTTGCCATTGATGAAGAAGGTGGGGGTGCCTTCGATGCCATACTTCTGACCCTGTTCGTTCGACAGGGTAGCGAGCTTTTCGGCCGCGGCGGAATCGGCCAGGCACTTGCCCAGCTGGTCCTTGCCCACGCCGCGCGCCGCGAAGAAATCGGGCGCGCCGATCAGGTTGGCGATCGCCATGCCGCGCTGCGCCGGAGCCGCCTTGAAGGCGCTATCCTGCTGATCCTTGCCCGCGTTCTGGGCGGTTTCGAAGAACGACTTCTGATTGGCGAAAACCTGGTCGGTCAGCGCGAAGAAGCTTTCCGGAGCGCCGCAGCGCACCATTTGCGCCAGGGTAAGATCGATCCCGTCGCGGATCACGTTGCGGAATTCATAGGAAACACGGCCGCTCGCGATGAACTGGTCGCGCAGTTCCACGCCCGACGTTTCGGCGAATTCGGCGCAATGCGGGCAGGTGAGCGAGCCATATTCGATCACCTTGATCGGGGCATCGGGATTGCCCATTACATAGCCGCCATCAGGGCTGATGTTGACAGTTTCCGTCCAGAGCTTGCCAGCCGGCGGGGCGATCGCGGCAATCGGCTCACCCGACAGGCCGGCGGTGTCGGATTCACCGCCCTTGCCGCAGGCGGCAAGGCCAAGGACGAGCGGCAGGACGGCGGCAAGGCCAAGGCGGCGGACAAAGTTGCGAAGGTTCATCTCTGGGAAGTCCTCTTGAACAGTCCACCCAGACTAGCCGGGCGGATTGCGGGTGGAAACGGCGGGAGGTCCGTGGGGTTCGGCTTCTCCACAGGTCAATCGACAGCTTCAGCGCACCGACTTGTCCAGCATCGGGCGCAGCGCGGTCCAATCATAGACGTCGGTCTGGAGCTGGTTGTTGATCAGGAAGCTCGGCGTACCTTCGACCTTGTAGACGGTTCCGGCCTGCTCGGTCAGGTTGGCCATCTTTTCCGCGAGCGGGCGGTTTGCGGTGCAGGCGGTAATCTGGGGATCGGTATAACCGCGGGCCTGCATCAGGCCGGTCAGGCCAAGGTCATCGGCTATCGCCTTCATGCGCTGGCCGAAATCGGGATTCATCCAGCGGTCGTGCATCTCCAGAGTCGGGTGCAGGGCGGGCTGGATCCAGGTGTCCTGAGCCGCCAGGATCGCATCGTGATTGTCCATGAAGCGACTTGCCGGGCCGCAGTGGGCAACGAGCGAGACCGCCACGTCGAAGACATTGCGGAAGAACGGGCGGATCTCGACCTGCACCTTGCCGGGCTTGATATAGCTGGTCGCCAGCGTCGCACCGGCTTCGCCGTTGAAATGGGCGCAGTGCGGGCAGGTATAGCTGATGTATTCGACCAGCTTGACCTTGGCGGCAGGATTGCCCCTGAGGATGCTGCCGGTCGGCAGATACCTGACCGTCTTGGTCCAGTCGGGAGCCGGCGCCTTTGCCACGACCTTGGCCGCAGGCTTTTTCGCCGGTGGCTTGGTGGCCGCGCTCAGGCTTGCCGCGCCGAGAACCATGGCTGCGCAAACCCCAAGCAACTTCATCAGCTTATTCATCGTTTTTCGTTCCGTCTTGAGCAGTCATCGCGCGGGCCAGCGATTCGAGCACGGTGCGCAGTTCCGGATCGCCGATATCGCGCAGGCTCTCGCCGAGTTCCATCGGAATCGGGCGGAGCGAGGGCGGGGCAGCATTGCTCTTCTGAGCAGGCGGTGCCTTAACCTCACCTTGCCGAAGCTTGACCCGTGCGACCGCATTGTAGCCGAAGAAGCGGTTCACGCGCTCGATGATCTCGGGAATTACCTGGCTGATCAACGGTGCGTGAGCTGGCATCACGACCAGCTGCAGGATTCCGTCGGTCTTTTCGCCGGGCGGAAAGCGGATCGATTCCGGGGTGCAGACGCGGGCGTGGCGGGCGCCCACGATCTCGGGCCAGCGAGTGACCACGCTCGACTGCACGAAGCCAAAGCGGCGAAAGGCGGTGCGGCCGATTTCGGGCATCAGTTCGCCCACGGCGCGCACGCCGCCGCCGCGTGCACGCTCGAACCGGCGCCCGCCCGGCTTCTTGCTGTCGCTATCCCGTTCCATTGCAGCCCCGCCAATGCCATAGCGCACGGATGGATTCCAGCACCCAGACCGTTACCGCCGGGCTATTGCGCTGGTATGATGCCAATGCCCGCGCCTTGCCGTGGCGCAGCGCGCCGGGCATGCCGCCGCCCGAACCCTATCGGGTGTGGCTGTCCGAGGTGATGCTCCAGCAGACCACCGTGGCGGCCGTCGGTCCCTATTTCCGGACCTTTACCGAGCGCTGGCCGACGGTCGAGGCTTTAGCCGCGGCGGACGAGGGCGACGTCATGGCCGCCTGGGCAGGGCTGGGATACTATGCCCGGGCGCGCAACCTGATCGCCTGCGCGCGGGCCGTGGCGGCGCGCGGCGGCGTGTTTCCCGATACCGAGGAATCCTTGCGCGAACTGCCGGGGCTGGGTGCCTATACCGCCGCAGCGGTTGCCGCGATCGCGTTCAATCGGCGTGCGGCGGTGGTCGATGCCAATGTCGAGCGGGTGATTGCCCGCCTCTTTGCCATCGCAACGCCGCTACCCGCCGCCAAGGCCGAAATCCGCGCGCGCGTCGACGCGCTGACGCCGACCGATCGTCCGGGCGATTTTGCGCAAGGGATGATGGACCTTGGGGCGACGATCTGCACCGCGCGCAGTCCGCGCTGCCTGCTCTGCCCGCTGGCGGAAAGCTGTGCGGGGCGGCGTGCGGGTGCCGAACGGTTTCCGGTCAAGACCGCAAAGAAGGCCAAGCCACTGCGCCGGGGGCAAGCGTTCTGGATTGTGCGCGGCGATGCTGTCTGGCTTGTCCGGCGCGAGGGCAAGGGCATGCTGGGCGGAATGCGCGCCTTGCCCGACGACGGCTGGAGCGCGCGCACGGACGGCCACGGGACCATGCCAATTGCCGGGCTGTGGCAACCCGCGGGCAGCGTCAGGCATGGCTTCACGCATTTCGATCTCGAATTGCAATTGATGCTTTATTCGGGGAGCGATTTGGCTAGGCTGGACGCCGATACCGGTGAGTGGTGGCCGCTGGCGCGGCTGGACGAAGCGGGCCTGCCAACGCTGTTTGCGAAGGCCGCCCGCCTTGCGCTTGCGGGACAAGAACAAGATCCGGGAGTGTGACCTTGAGCCAGGTAGAAGCCGCCATCCTCTCGCGCCGGGCGCTGCTGCGTGGCTGCGCCCTGCTTGGCGCGGGGGCGTCTATGGGCGCGCTGCCGGGATGGGCCTTTGCGGCCGAGGGGATCGAGGGGCAGTGGCCCGCCGTCACCGCCATGCTCGACAAGTATGTCCGCTCGCGCCAGGTTGCGGGCATGATCGCCGCGCTGGGCTGGGGCGACAAGGCGCCCGGCTATATCGCCCGCGGCCGCGAAGGCTTCGCTGACCGCGATCCGAGCAGCCCGGACAGCCTCTACCGGGCCTATTCGATGACCAAGCCGATTACCGGCATGGCGGCGATGATCCTGATCGACGAGGGGCGGATCGGGCTTGATCAGCCGGTGGCCGACTTCATCCCCGAGTTCGCGAGGCTGCAGGTCGCGATCGATCCGCAAACCAGCCTTGCCGCGCGCCCGGCGCAAAATGTCATGACGATCCGCCATCTGCTGACCCATACCAGCGGGCTGGGTTATGCCGTGGTGGGCAGGGACAAACCATCGCAGGAACTGGCGCGGCTGGGGGTCAATCCCGGCCTGGTCTCGCTCGGCAAACTGTCCGGGATCAACGATGGCGCGCCGACCCCCGGTCCGGACGAGTTCCTGCGCCGCACTGCGCTGGTCCCGCTGGTGGCCGAGCCAGGCGCCCGGTGGTCCTATTCGATGGGGCTGGACGTGCTGGGCCTGCTGATCGGCCGCGTCACGGGGCAGGAACTTGAAAGCTTCGTCCACGAACGAATCTTTGCCCCCGCCGGCATGACCAGCAGTTGGTTCCAGGTCCCGCCTCGCGCCAACAAGCACCTGACCACCAATTACTCGCTGCTTGGCCGGCGCCCGGTCGCCATCGACGGGCCGGGGCACTCGGTTTATCAGGCTCGGATTCCTTTCGCCTTCGGTGGGTCGGGGCTGGTCACCAGTCCGGCCGATTACGACCGCTTCCTGACCATGCTGGTGGGGCGCGGCACGATCGGCGGACGCCGGGTGATGAGCGAAGCGGCGGTGCGCATGGGCACATCGAACCTCTTGCCCGCCACTGCGGATCTGAGCGGGACCTGGGTGGCGGGAAACCATTTCGGGGCTGGCGGTATTGTTGGCACCGGCAAGGACGAGGGCCTGTTCGGCTGGTCCGGCGCGGCCGGGACGGTCGGTTATGCGCAATTGCGTCTCGGGCTGCGCACCGGGCTGTTCGTCCAGTATATGCCGCAGGAAAAATTGCCGATCCTTGAGGAGTTCCCCAAGGCGGTCGGTGCAGACCTTAGCACGCAGGGGATCGCGAAATGAGCGTTGGAACGATCGCATTTTCGGGCAGCAATCTTGACCGGGCGGACCATATCCGCGCCGATCCCGCCGCGTTGGAAGGGATGATGGACTGGCGCGCCCGGCTCTTGAAGCTGGACGGGCTCGATCCGCTGATCACGCCTGATGGCGCGCTGGACTGGGGCACGCTGGGCGATGCCGACCCGGCCAGCGAACTGGTGTTCCTTGGCCTGCTGGGCGGCAAGGCCTGCTTTGCCGAGGTTGCGCCCCGGCTGATCGGTTCGGTTGCCCCGGCCAACCCGCGCCTGTGGGCAGCGATGTCGGCGCTCTCGGGCGAGGAACTGGCAACCTATGGCACGGCCCGCGCGGTGGTCGATTGGCACGCCCGGCACCGGTTCTGCGCGCGCTGCGGCAGCGGCACGAAGCTCGCCAAGGGGGGATGGCAGCGCAATTGCACCAATGGCGATTGCAAGGCCGAGCATTTCCCCCGCGTCGATCCGGTCACGATCATGCTGGTCGAACATGGCGGCAGCCTGCTGCTGGGCCGCCAGCCGCGCTTTCCGCCCAAGCGGTTCTCGGCGCTGGCGGGCTTCGTCGAGCCGGGTGAAAGCATAGAGGAGGCGGTGGCGCGCGAAGTGCGCGAAGAGGCCGGGATCGACGTGCGCGATGTAACCTATGTCGCGAGCCAGCCCTGGCCGTTCCCATCGAGCCTGATGATCGGCTGCCATTCCTATGCCACGAGCGCGGAACTGACGATCGACACCAACGAACTCGACGAAGCGGACTGGTTCACGCGCGAGGAAGTGGCCGCCGCGATGGCCGGGGATGACAATGCCCGTTTCATCGCCCCGCCACCACAAGCCGTGGCGCATCACCTCCTCAAGTGGTGGCTCGCCCGATGAGCGCGCCCGCTAAACTCACCATCGACATCTATTCGGATGTCATGTGCCCGTGGTGCGTGATCGGCTTTTCGCAGCTTACCAAGGGGCTGGAACAGCTCTCGGGCGAGATCGAAGCCGAAGTGCGCTGGCTGCCCTTCGAGCTCAATCCCGATATGCCCGCCGAAGGCGAAGGGCAGGAAGAGCACATCGCCCGCAAGTACAACCGCACGCCCGAACAGGCCGCGGCCAATCGCGCGCAGCTGCTTTCGATTGGCGAACGAGCGGGTTATTCGTTCGCCTATTCGGGCGAGGGCGATCCGCCCAAGGCGATGATGTGGAACACCTTTGCCGCGCACAAGCTGCTCAAATGGGCGCTGATCGAGGGCGGGGCAGAGGTCCAGACCCGGCTCAAGCGTGCGCTGTTCGACGCGCATTTCCAGCAGCGCCGCAAGATTGGCGATCCCGAAGTGCTGGCCGACATCGCCGCATCGGTCGGGCTGGACCGCGCGGGCGCGCTGGCCGCGACGCAGGACGAGGCGCTGGGCGCGATCGTCCGGCGCGAGGAAGCAGCGGCGTGGGACATGAACATCTCGGGCGTTCCCGCGATGATCGTCAACGGCAAGTTCCTGATCCCCGGCGCGCAGGAGCCTGAAACCTATGCGCAGGTGCTGCGCAAGGTTGCGGTGAAGGAAGGGCTGGTGGTGTGAGCAGCGCCCTGCAACTGGGCGCAGCGGTGATAACCGGCAGCGCCAGCGGGATTGGCCTTGCCGTGGCGAGACAGCTGGGCGCCTTGGGCGCGCGGGTACTTCTTGCCGACCTGCCGGGCGAACGGCTCGACGCGGTCGTGGCAAGCCTGGAAGCAGCCGGGATTGATGCCCTGGCCGAACCCTGCGACGTGTCCGACCTCGCCCAGGTCGAGGCATTGGCCGATGCCGCATTCGAGCGGCTTGGCCGGGTTGACCTCGTGTTCAACAACGCCGGGGTCGGCGGGCCGCGCGGGAAGCTGTGGGAAGTCGACCCGGTGGCGGCGCGGGCGCACTTCGACGTCAATTTCTGGGGCGTCTGGCACGGCTGCCGCGCCTTCGCCCCGCGCCTTGCCGCGCAGGCCAGTCCGGGCGCGATCTACAACACCGGCTCGGAAAACTCGTTCTTCTGCGCCATGCCTGGCAGCGCGGCCTACATTGCTGCCAAGCACGCGGTGCTGGGCCTGACCGAGAACCTGCGCGAGGACCTGCCTGCGCACGTCCATGCCGGCCTGGTGATCCCCGGCTGGGTTTTCACCGGGATCGGCCCCGAGGCAGCGATGCGTCATGGCATGCCGGTGGATGAATTCGCGCAGATCATCGTCCCGCAGATGCTGACCTGCGAACGCTTTGTGGTTGCCCATTCCTATAACGTGGTGCGCATCCACGAGCGGATCGATGCGCTCGATGCGGCCTTTGCCGAACATGCGCCGCGTTACGAGGGCGATGACGAATACGATGTTCGCGCAGTGGTCGAACGTTTGCGGGCGGAGCGCAAAGCCTAGCGCCGCAGCGGGTAAAGGGGCATGCTTGCCCGAACCGGCTTGCCCGTCTGGGAACAAGGCCTAGCGCGCGGGAAGCGGCGAGAACAAGCCCTGTTCCAGCCATCCGGCGAGCCAGGGACCAAGCCTTTGCGGATCGCCGCGGGTCAGCGCTTCACCTAGCGGATGGCCGGCGGCCAGCGCATCGAGCACGGCGAACTCGTCGGCATCCAGCAGGCGATAGCGCGGGAAATAGCCGCTGCGCCATACGATCAGCCATTGCGGACCGGGGGCTGCCGGATCGAAGTCCTGCGCATTGCCATCGGCCAGCGCCTGCCACAGCGCGGTGCAGGCCGTCCGTACTTCGCGCGCAGCAAAGCCGGGGGCCATGGCAAAGCGCTGCGCGTCCCAATCGGCCGGGGAAAGCCCGGCGGCGGCCAATCCGGCCAGGTCGAGTGCTGGCCTGTCCGCCGCAGCGAAGGCCTGCTGCATGGCCCATTCGAGCCACGCGAGTTCGGCAACTTCGCCATCGTTTGCAAAGAGTTCCTCCAGCAGCGCGGGAAAGCCCAGGCCAAAGGCGTCGAGCGTCCAGCTGCGCGGGGGCGAGGTCAGGATGTAATGCGCGGCCGCGGCGGCAAAGCTTTCTTCGCCGACCCATTTGCGGGTGAGCTCGAACGACGTTTCGAGCGCCTGGTCCAACCGGGCGCGATAGGCGTTGCGATAGATCGCCATCCCGGTCGATGACGGAGGCAGGCCATCGTCGGCGGCGGCAATTTCGGCGCGGAACTGGTGCTGCCACTGGGCCAGGGTCATGCGGCAAGCCTTTCCCCGGCGATCTTGCGCGCGATTGCCAGTTCGCCGAGCAGTTCACCCAGCGGCGGGATGGCGTCGTCGCGCTCGATCATCGTCGCGCCGGGGCCGAACCGGGCGGCGGCCTCGCGGTAGAGCGTCCAGACTTCGGCGCGGACCGGCGCGTCGTGGGTGTCGATCAACATGCCCCCGGGCCCGGCGCTATGCCCGGCGAGGTGCATCTGGCGCACACGTTCCGCCGGAATGCCGCGCAGGAAGGCGGCGGGATCGAAGCCGTGGTTGACGCTGGAGACATAGACGTTGTTGACGTCGAGCAGCAGGTAGCAGCCGGTCCGTTCGGTCAACGCGGTCAGGAATTCCCATTCCTGCATGGTGTTGTCGGGAAAGGCGACATAGCTCGACGGGTTCTCGATCAGCAGCGGCCGTTCCAGCACGTCCTGCGCCAGCGCGATGTTGGCGGCGCAGATCGCCAGTGCTTCCTCGGTATAGGGCAGCGGCAGCAGATCATGGGTGTTGAGTCCGTCGACCCCGGTCCAGCACAGGTGATCGGAAATCCACAGGGGATCGATCCGGCGGGCCAGCGCCTTGAGCTCGGCTAGGTAGTCGCGGCTAAGGCCCTGGGTTGAACCCAGCGACATCGAAACCCCGTGCATCGCGACCGGCAGCCGTTCGCGCACAGCCTCGATCGTGGCGAGCGGACGGCCTCCGCAGGCCATGAAGTTTTCCGAGATGATTTCCACGAAGTCGACCGGCTGGTCGGCGTCGAGAAATTCGCGGTGATGCTGCTTGCGCAGGCCCAGGCCAAAGCCGGTGAAAACGGGGATCGCGTCAGGCATCGCAAGGGTCCGCAAGTGGCAGGAAGGAAGGGGTGGCCCGGCCGGCAGGACAAGGGGGGCGTTTGGACCGACCGGGCCTGGTTAGGGGGTGATCAGTTCACGTCGCCGATCGTTCCGCCCTTGGAAAGGCAGGTACCCGCCGAGAGCGCCTTGAAGCCGTGGCCCTTGCACTCGTTCATGCCCTTGCAGTCGTGCTGGGTGGTCTTGCAGTCGGCTGTGCCCTTGCAGCTGTTGACGCCGTAGCAATGGACCATGTCGGTCGATGCAACCGCCGCGCCGGTGCTACCGGCGGGCGGGGGGGCGGCATGGGCCAGCGCGCTCAGCGCGAACATGGCAACGCTTGAGGCCAGGCTGGCGCCGGTCTTGATGGGGGTCATGAATTGTCTCCGCTCTAAGGGATGGAAAGTCTTGCCGAAGTGGCATGAGCAGATTCGTGGCAGAGTGGCTGCAGGTTACAGGACGGCGCAAATTTTTTTTCGGGCCGGTGCTGTAACCTTCCTCTGATCAGGCGCGAATTGGCAGGCATCACCACTAAAGGAGATGCCTTCGTGCCTACCAAGACCGCAACGACCCTTGCCGCCATTGCTGCCGCCGCTGTTGCCGCTGCCGCAACTTCGGCCCATGCCGCCAATCCGGCCGCGAAGCCCGCGATGGAAAAGTGCTATGGCATCGCCAAGGCCGGGCAGAACGATTGCAAGGCCGGACCCGGCACCAGCTGCGCCGGCAGCGCCACGCGTGATTACCAGGGCAATGCGTGGAAGCTGGTCAAGGCCGGTACCTGCCTCTCGATCAAGACGCCTAAGGGCCATGGGACGCTGGAACCCCAGCCGTGAGCGCAGTCACCAAGGCTGTTGCCGGATATGACACCCTGACGCGCCAACTGGAACGGCGTCTGCCCGAAGGGCTGGCGCTGGTTCTTGCCCGGCTCGCACTGGGCGGGGTGTTCTGGCGCTCTGGCCAGACCAAAGTGGTGGAGGGCACCTGGTTCCAGTTGACCGACACCACGGTCGAGCTGTTTCGCACCGAATATGCCGGGGTGCCCCTCCCGCCGGACCTCGCCGCCGTGCTGGGCAATGCGGGAGAGCAAATCCTGCCGATCCTGCTGGTTGCAGGGCTGTTCACGCGCGGCGCGGCTGTCGGGCTGCTGGCGATGACGTTGACCATTCAGGTCTTTGTCTATCCCGATGCCTGGTGGCCCGACCATTCGCTGTGGGCGGCGCTGGCGCTGATGCTGATCGTGCGCGGGGGCGGGCTGTTCTCGCTCGATGCGCTTGTGGTAGGACTGCGCCGCAGATGATTGCCGATGAAGCCACCCTGACCCGGCTGGCTGGCCTTGCCCAGCGGGGCGACCGGCAAGCCTATGCCGCGCTGCTCGAAGCGGCGCGGCACTGGTTGCTGCGTTTCTACCGGCGCAGGGTGCTTCCCCAGCAATGCGAGGATCTGGTGCAGGACACTCTGCTGTCGGTTCACCGCAAGCTGGCAAGCTATGATCCCGCCCGCCCGTTCACACCCTGGCTTGGCGCGATCGCCCGTTACCGCTTCGTCGATCACCTGCGGCAGGTCTATCGCGGCGAGGAGGCCGCAATCGAAGCCGACATCGCGGCTGAAAGCGAGGAAGATGCGGTTGCCGCCCGCGTCAGCCTTGAGCGTTTGTTCGAAGCCTTGCCAGCCGCGCAGAGCCGGGCGATCGAACTGGTCCGGATCGAGGGGCTGTCGGTTGCCGAAGCCTCGCAATCGACGGGACAGAGCGAATCCCTCATCAAAGTGAACATCCACCGGGGCCTGAAGCGCCTCGCCGCCATGATTGAAAGAGCCTGAGGCCATGCCCCACGATCCAGACACCTTCATCGCCGGGCTTGTTGCCGATCTTGCCCCGGTGCGTCCGCTGCGCCAGCGCGCGGGGATGGGCCGGGCGATCTTGGCGCTGCTGGCCGGCGTGCTGGGCATGGTGACCATGTTCGGATTGCGCAGCGATCTTGCCAGCGGGCATCCCGATGCGATGCTGCTGCTTTCGGGCGGGCTGTTCCTGGTCCTGACGCTCGCGTCCAGCTGGGCGGTGATCGACATGGCGCGCCCCTATGTCGGCATCCGGCGCGAGGGCTGGGGCTGGACGGCGCTGATGGCCGCGGTGCTGCCGCTTGCCGCGATGGTGCAATGGCTTGTCGCGCGGCTGGGCGGCCAGGCCATGACGCTCGACAGCGATGGCATCAATTGCCTGAAGTTCGGGCTGGTCTGGGGCTTGATTACGGCGGCCGTCCTGACCCTGTGGCTGCGGCGCGGCGCGCCCTCGCGGCCGGATCGGGCGGGGCTGATGGCGGGCGTGGCTTCCGGCAGCGCGGGGATCTTTGCCGTCGCGCTCTATTGCCCGCACAACGATCTGCTGCACATCGGCGTCTGGCACGGAGCAACGGTGGTGATTGCAGGCCTTGTTGGGCGACTTGTGATCCCGCGCTTGATTGCGTGGTAGGTTAGACGAGTCCCAAACGCGCCAGTTCGCTGGCCATGCCGCCGGGCATGACATCGCCGCTCGCATCGCCTGCAGCGAGATCGGCGGGGGCATCCTTGGCCTCAAGGTAACGCCAGCCCTGGTGGGCGCGCTTGGGCACGGGGTGGACCTCGATCAGCCTGGGCAAGATCACGATGTGGTTCTTGGCGCCTTCGACTTCCTCGAAACGGATGATCGGCGAACGCATTACCAACTGGTGCTTGAAGATCCAGAACAGCGAACCGGGTTCGGATCCATCCGGCGGCACGATCTCGTCGATCCGCTTGGGCAGGTAGCGCGTGTGCAGCCGCGCCTCGTCACCGCGCGTCGCGAACCATGCGCGCATCTCGTCGAGCGACTGGGCGCCATAGGCAACCTTGGTGAGATGCAGCGGCATTGCCGTCAGCTCGCCAGACCACTCAGCACGGCAAGGCCAAGGAAGCTGAAGAAACCCATCACGTCGGTCGCCATCGTCACGAAGACAGCGGACGATACCGCCGGATCGATCTTGAGCCGGTCAAGCGTTAACGGAACGAGAATACCGGCCGAGCCCGCGACCAGGTTGTTGATCAGCATCGCCGATGCAATCACCACGCCTAGCAGCGGGTTGCCGAAGATCAGCCCCACGCCGGTCCCGATCATGATGCCGAGCGAGAGGCCATTGGCCGCCGCGATGGTGAACTCGCGCCCGATCATGCGCCAGGTGTTCGAACTGGTCAGCTGGTTGGTGGCGAGCGCGCGCACGATCACCGCCAGCGTTTGCGTCCCCGCGTTGCCGCCCATGCCCGAAACGATCGGCATCAGCACGGCCAGCAGCGCGAACTTGGCGATCGCGCCCTGGAACAACCCGACCACACTTGACGCAACGATGGCGGTGCCAAGGTTTACCACCAGCCAGGTCAGGCGGGTGCGGATCGTCACCTGGATCGGCTCGTTGATGTCGCCGTCGCCCGCACCGGACAGCAGCAGGACGTCTTCGCCCGCTTCTTCCTGGATGATGTGGACCACGTCGTCGACCGTGATCTGGCCGACCAGCCGCCCGCTTTCATCGACCACCGCGGCCGAAATCAGCGCGTATTTCTGAAAGCGCAGCGCCACTTCTTCCTGGTCCATCGAAACCGGAATCAGGGTCTGGTCGCGCTTCATCACGTCGGTCAGCGCGATCGAGCGCGGAGTGCGCAGAATCCAGCTGAGCGCGCAAGTGCCAAGCGGATGGTGGCGCGCATCGACGATGAACACTTCCCAAAACTCGTTGGCGAGATCGTGGCCCTCACGCAGGAAGTCGATCAGGTCGCCCACGGTCATGTGTTCGGGCACCGCGATGAAATCGCGGCTCATCAACCGGCCGGCGGATTCCTCCGGATAGGACAGCGCGGTTTCGATCGCGGCGCGATCTTCCGGCTCCATTTCGGCCAGAACGGCTTCCTGGTCCTCGCGGTCGAGGTCCTCGAGCATCGCGACGGCGTCATCGGTGTCGAGCTGTTCGGCGATGTCTGCGACGGCTTCTGCCGGGAGCGATTCGACCAGCAGCTCGCGCACGTGGTCGTTCAGCTCGGCGAAGACCTCGCTACCCATGAGGTCGCTGATTGCCTTGGTAAGCAGCGGACGCTCATCGGCATCGAGCAGTTCGAACAGGTCGGCAACGTCAGCCGGGTGCAGCGGTTCGACGAGGTCATAGACCGCAGCGTCGTCCTTCGCTTCCAGCGCATCGCGGACGCGCCGGACGAAGTCCTTCTTGAGAGTGTTTTCCTCGTCCAGACTATCCGAATCCCGCGCGCCCTCGGCCGCCGGCGGCGCGCCTTCGAACAGGTCAGGATCGAATTCCTCGGGAGTCATCGGGCGTGGTCTAGGCCGGTCGGAAACAAAAGCAACCGGGCAAGGCGTGACTTTGTGCGCAAGGTGCCTATATCCCGTGGCAAATTCTCACAGGAGAGACAAAATGGCCGACGAATACCTGACCCTGACGCTCGATACCGGCAACGGCACGGGCGGCGACGTGAAGATCAAGCTGCGCCCCGATCTGGCCCCCGGCCACGTCGCCCGGATCAAGGAACTGGTCGGCGAAGGCTTCTATGACGGGATCAAGTTCCACCGCGTGATCCCTGGCTTCATGGCCCAGGGCGGCTGCCCGCAGGGCACCGGCATGGGCGGCAGCGACAAGCCGGACCTCCAGGCCGAATTCAACAACGAACCGCACGTGCGCGGCGTGTGCTCGATGGCGCGCACCAGCTACCCGCACTCGGCCAACAGCCAGTTCTTCATCTGCTTTGACGACGCGACCTTCCTCGATCGCCAGTACACCGTCTGGGGCACGGTCGAAGAAGGCATGGAACACGTCGACGCTCTGCCCAAGGGCGAGCCGCCGCGCGAACCCGGCAAGATCGTCAAGGCGACGATTTCGTAAGGTTGATTACTGCACCGGCGCTGGCGGCGAGGCCGCTGGCGCCGGCGCTTGAACTGGTGCCTGCACTGGCGCGCGCCGGACGGTGATGATCTTTACCGGCGGATCGAGCATCTGGCCTTTCAGCGGCCCTTCGCCCTTGTCCGGCGAAATTGGCGAATCCCAGATCGCCTTCACCACGTCCATTCCCGTCACCACGCGGCCGAACACGGCATAGCCTGCCTGCGTTTCCGGATTGGGCGAGGCCGGATCGGCATCGAGGCTGGTCAGATCCGAAAGCAGGATCGAGAAATCGGCGTCTGCCGTGCCCGGTGCATTGCGGGCCATCGAGATCGCGCCAGTCCTGTGCGACAGGCCGGTCTGGCTGGTGGGTTCGTGCGCGATTGGCGGGAAGATCTTCTGCGGATTGCCGCGCAGCCCGGCCTGGATCAGGCCATTGGGCTGATCCCCCCAGGGCAGGTGCATCGCGCGGTAGAACGTCATCCCGTCAAACCGCCGGGTGTCGACATAATGGACGAAGTTCTCGGTCGTGATCGGCGCGGCTTTGTGATCCAGTTCCAGCTCGATCGTGCCGGCCGTGGTGACCATCACGATCCGCACCGTGTCGCCCAGCGGCGCGGGCTTTGGCGCAGGGGCGGCAGCCTTGGCAGGCGCACGCTTGGCAGCAGGCTTCTTGGCGGTGGCGCCGGTCAGCGTCAGCAGGGCGATAGGCAGGGCGGCAAGGACGAATCGGCGCTTCATGCGCGCAATCATGCCGCGACCGGCGGAACTTGCCAGCCTCTAGTGCCTGGAACGGGCTGAACGAACGTAGTCGCCGGTGAGAAACACGTTGAGGCCGCCACACACCGTGTTTTCGCCGAATTCTTCAACGGACCAATGGCTTGCGCTGATGCGCTGGAGATGGAAACGGCAGGAATAGTCCTCACCCGGCGCTTCGTCGTAAGTGGCCTTGCCGTTCTTCAGTTCGATCAGTCCCCAAGCCTGACCATCGTTGACGCCTTCGGGCGGCACTTGGACGTGCAGCGCCATGATCGAGAAATAGTACCAATCGCCAAAGATGTGCAGAACGGTCATATCCGCCGTGTCGTCAAAGTCGGTGTCTTTGCGATGAAAGCTGCTGCCAATACTTGGAACATTGGCGTCAAAGCCTGGCCACTTTCGGTAGGCGGAAAGGATACACTTGGCGTCCGCGCCGCAGGCATCGCGCTGGCCAAGCCACCTGCGATGCTCCGCGAGCGTGATCTCCGACTGCTTTTTGAGCAACGGGTAAATCTTCGCCATCGCCCGGTCCCAGGCTGCCAGTTCGAAATCCTGGCAGATTGCCGTCTCGGTGGGGGAGAGCCTGCCCTCGCAAGAGAACGACGGCGTAATCGAACTTTGCATTGCATAAACGGCAGATGGGGCCGCCGGGGCAAGCAGCAGGGCAGCGGCCAGCATCCCCATCACAGCCCGGCCTGTACCAGCCAGTCGTGGAAGATCCGCACGCTGCGCACTTCCAGTGCGTGGGGGCGGCAAATGAACCAGTAGGAATAGGGGCTTTCGACCTGCACGTCGAACAGCTTGGCCAGGCGGGCGTCGTGGCTGCGGTTGAAGTGGTCGTCGTGCATGATCGCGATGCCAAGACCATTGGCGGCGGCTTCAAGGATCAGCTGCCCGGAATCGTAATGGTCGATTGCAGCCGGTTCCAGGTCGCTCATGCCAAGCGCCTGCTTCCACGCCACGAAGCTGTCAGGCAGTTCGGTGTGGATCAGAAACGTCTGCCGCGACAGCACCGATGAATCGGGATTGTGCCCGATTTCGGCGGTCAGGGTCTTGGAGGTGAAGGCATAGACCCGGTTGTGATCCAGCCGCACCGCATGGAACTGCGGATCGGGCTTCTTGGCCAGCACGATCGCGGCGTCCAGCGTATCGCCGACGCGCGATTCGAGGTGC
>NZ_JAYSBK010000014.1:0-44451 GCF_041915465.1 Novosphingobium sp.
AAGCCCATGGTCCGCAGCGCGGCCAGATTGCGCTTGGCCTGTTCGCGATTGGCCATGCTGAAGGTTTCGGTCACTTCAAACGTGATCAGCGAACAATCGCGCAGGCCGCGTTCGCGAACGATGTCGGAAACCCGATGGACCAGTGCGGGATGATCGACCATCCGCGCCGAGAGATTGACGCTGATCTGGAATGGGCCGGCAACCCGGTTGAGCTCTTCGAGCATGCTGATGGACTTTTCGAGCACCCAGAAGGTGATTGCCTCGATCCGCCCGGCGCGCTCGGCCTGCAGGATGAAGGCATCCGGCGGGATCACGCCGCGCACCGGATCGTTCCAGCGGATCAGCGCCTCTGCGCCGGAGAAGCGGCGATTGCGGAAATCGTACTGCGGTTGAAGGGCAAGCCAGATATCGCCGTTGCGCAATCCTTCGTCGATCCGGGCGTGGAGCGACAATTCCCAGGGCGACTGGGCCAGGCGTTGCTCGTTGAACTCTTCATACAGCTTGCCTTTGCCCTGGGCCTCGTTCGCGCTGGCCAGGGCTGACTGGATCCGGCTGATCGGCTTGCTGTCGATATTGCGATCCACACCGAAATGGACGGTCGTATCGAGAACATGGCCGCCGATCACCAGCGGGGAAGAAAACAGGGCGCGCAGACCTTCAAGGTGTTCGATCAGTCCGTCGAGCGTCTTCGATTCTTCGAGCCAGACAAAATGGCCATTGTCGTTATCGAAGATTTGCCGGTCGCCCGCACCAAGCGATAGGCGCCGGGCAATCTGGCGGGCGCATTCGCCGTGAAGTTCGCGCGGCAGGCTCGCCATCATCTGCTCGTATTGGCTGACGGAGACGGCAACGACGTCCTGCGTGCGGTCAATCGACTGCGTCGACATCGCGGCGATGTTGGGCAGACCGGAGGCGCTGCTGGTCAGTTGCACCCGACTGCGCCACTTTTGCGAGCTGCGCAGCGGAGCATAGAGCAGCAATGCCGCGAAAGTCGGACCGATACTCAGGACAAAGGCGTGCTCACGAAGATATCCGGGCAGCAGGATCGCAACGACGACGAACCCGGCATAGAGCATCACCTTGTATCGGCGCCGGGTCAGGCGGGTGCCGAAGTACATTGCGAGGGCAAAACACGCGATCCCGGGCAGCCAACCCAGGTTGATCGAATTGCCGCGGCTCGCACTGCGCATGCCCGAGTAATCGACCAGCGCCGCCGGTGCAGATTCCACCCCAAAGCCAAAATAGCCGAGTGCCGTATCCAGCGATGAATTGGTATTGGTGACGAAGACCAGTCGGCCCGCCAGGGCGTCTGGTCCAACCTTGCCGTTCAGCACGTCCCGGGCGGAAATTACGCGGACCGAATGCAAGTCGAACCTTGGATCGGGATAAACCGTACCGCCGCTGAACCGCGGCGATCGCATGGTCACCGCAACGGCTGGCAGAAACGCCCCGTCGATCAGTTGGCTGCTCTCGGTCTTTTCCGCATAGCCCAGGAAGTTCACGTCCCACGCCGAAACCGCCTGCTTGACGCCATAGGGCACACCGAAGTCTGACGGCAAGGGAATGGACTTGTTCAGACCGCTGCGAACCTGGCTGCGGCGGACCATTGTCAACCCGTCGCCAAAGTTTCCGATGGCGGTCCGCAAGGCGGCGTCGCCCTGGACATTATCGCCGGAAATCTGCGGAAAATCGAAAAACACGTGTTGCGGCCGCGCGGATCCGATCAGGCCGAGCAACTTCGCTTGCTGGGCGGTAGAGCTGGCAACGGACGCTTCGCTAAGGGCGACGCCGTTATCGAGCGAAATTACTACAGCGTTGTTGGTTTCGATCTGGGCGCGGTTCTTGAACCAGACATTCCAGTAGATGTGGTCAAACGCCTGAAGCGACTGCGTGAGCACACCCAGCACCACGATGGCCAGGGTGACATACAGAGGCGATTTCAGAAGTTTGCGCATTAATCCATGATTTTGGCGTTCGAACCCAACGGCTCTACGCGCGCAATGGTTAAGTTTGCTTGAAGCACGGCCCCGTAGCGCAAGGCAAAAGCCCAGCATTCAAGCCGATTCGCCGCCGCCGACGTAGTGGCGAGTTGGTTACCGTCAGACGATTGCGAGACGGATCAATGACTTGTCCAGCATCAGCAGTTGCCACAACAGCCGGGAATGATCGGACCGGCCCGAAATATGGGCTTCTGCGATATCTCCAAGCCGCCGCGTATCGAACCAGCCGGTGCGGGCCAGCGAGGTGCTGGAGGAAATCGCCCGGGCCGCTCCGGCAAGCGGTCCGCGGAACCAATCGGCGATCGGCGTCACGAAACCCTGCTTCTGCCGATAGAGTATCTCATCGGGCAGATAGCGACGCATGGCCTTCTTCATCAGCCACTTCCCCTGTCCGCGCTTCAGGCGCAGCCCTTCTGGCAGCGTTGCGGCGAATTCGATCAGACGGTGATCGAGCAGCGGCTCGCGCGCTTCGAGGCTGACCGCCATGCTGGTGCGATCGACCTTGGTCAGGATATCGCCCGGCAGCCAAAACCTGAGGTCGGCATATTGCGCCCGGTCAAGCCCGGATCGGGCTGGCGCGCTTCGCATCATCGCCTCGAACGGCTGTTCGGCGCGGTATTCCCCGCGCTCGCGCAGAAAATCTGGCGAATACAGCGTCTGACGCAATTCCGGAGGGGTCACGCCGATCGCGCGGGCATAGCCCTGTTCGCTGCTCCCGGCGAGGGCCAGCAGGGTGGACTTCGCCCGCAACGGCCGGGGTGCCCAGTCCGCCTTGGGATAGATCGCGCCAAGTCCGCCAAAGACCGGACCACGAAGCGATTGCGGCAGGATCGCGCGTAGCCGGTCCTCGCCGTGCTGGAAGGCATGGCGCCGATAGCCGGCCAGCGCCTCGTCCGCCCCATCGCCAGACAGGGCGACGGTAACGGTCTCGCGCGCCAGTTGGCAGACCCGCCAGGTCGGCAAGGCAGAGGCATCGGCGAACGGTTCGTCGAACATTGCCGCAAGATCGTCGGCATGATCGAAATCGTCGGGCGATACGGTGCGCGCGCGGTGATCTGTGGCAAAGCGCCGCGCCACCTGATCAGCGTAGGACGTTTCATCGAGGCCCGCGACATCGAAGCCGATCGAGCATGTCTTCACCGGTGCGCCGCTGGCTTCGGCCATCAGGGCAACCACGCTGGAGCTGTCGACCCCGCCCGACAGGAACGCGCCAAGCGGCACGTCGGCCACCATCCGCGAAGACACCGCCTGGCGAAGCAGGTGCAGCAGTTCTGCCTCAAGGTCGGCAGCACGGCCCTTGCGGCGTTCAGCGAAGGACACGTCCCACCATTGGTTCGGCGCTGGCAGCGCCCTGTCGTGGCGCAGCAACAGGCTAGAGCCCGCCGGGAGCTTGTGCACCCCGGTCAGAATCGAACGGTGATCCGGCACATAACCCCAGGCGAGGTAATCCTCGATCGCCAGCGGATCGACCTCGCGCCGCAGCAAGGGGTGAGCGATCAGGCCCTTGAGTTCCGACGCAAAGATCAGGCTGCCGTCACTTAGCGCCGCATAGAACAGCGGCTTAACCCCAAGCCGGTCGCGCGCCAGGAACAGGCTGCGGGCCTCAAGATCGTAGATTGCGAATGCGAACATGCCATGCAGGCGCGAGACGCATTGGGGCCCCCAGCGCTGCCACGCGGCAATGATCACTTCGCTGTCGCCGTCGGTGTGGAACATCGCGCCGCCAGCGCGGAGTTCCTCGCGCAATTCGCGGTAATTGTAGATCTCGCCATTGAAGACCAGCATCACCCGCCCGTCGCTGGATGCCATCGGCTGGGGCGATCCGGCTACGTCGATGATCGAGAGGCGGCGATGCCCAAGCCCCACGCCCGGCGCGGTCCAGATGCCGTGACCATCGGGCCCGCGGTGCGCCATGGCGTCGCACATCCGCTCGATCCGTGCAGGATCGACCGGCTTGGGGGTCGAGAGATGATAGAGACCGGCGATTCCGCACATATTTGAGTGACCTAGCGGACCTTCCCGATCTGGTCCATCCACGCACCGAGGTTGCCGACGGAGGAAGCAAAAGTGGCAATTGCGGCACCTGCGGGATGCCCCTGGCGCTGTTCGGCCGAAATGATCAGCATCATCGTCGGGCGCTCGCGCAGCAGCACCCGGTCGGCGATGTTGACCAGCTTGAGCCGGGCATTGCTGCCGCTGAGGAGGTTGCCGCTGCGATACCAGGTGCAGGCAAACCGCTCCACCGCCCCGCCCCAGCGCAGCCGCTCGGACTTCGCGTTGCCCAGTTCGGGGCCCGGACCCGCCCAATTCCATTCGGTATAGGCCTGCAAGGCCCCTTCCCCGAAACCCCCTGCCTCCTTGCCTTCGTCCTGCGATGAATAGAGCGCGTAGAACACATCGACCCGGTTCCCGTCCGCATCGGCATAAGAGCCAAGCAGGCGATGATCGGCGCCGCTTGCGCGCGGATGCCACGGCGCGCTTGGCGTATAGTCGACCCGGTGCCAGCCTGGGACGTCCGGCAGGTAGATCTGCGGCGGCACCGCCGCGATCAGCCGGTCCGCTGCGCGCGCCCAGCCTTGCGTGCCCAGCACCATGACGCCAAGCGCGACAACCGCTGCGAGCGTACCGATCCGCTTGCTGGCAAGGCGGGCAAGTCGCGGGTCTGCGCCAATCGCATCCGCGTCGATGATCGGATCGTCGACCGCGCGATCGAAGTAGCGCCATGACAGGCCAAGAACCGCCGCGATGACCAGCGCGAAAAAGATCCAGCCATAGATGATGTGATCGATCCCGCCGGCCCGTTCTGCGCCGACGTATTGCGCGACATAGATCGTCCCCCAGGCGCGGATCCCGTTGGTCACGATCGGGGCAACGACGCACAGTGCCATGAAGGCGATGCGGCGCTTCCAGCTGCGGAAGCAGACATTGCCGACCAGCGCGCCAAGCGCGACCATGGCAATCAGGAACTTCACGCCCGAACAGGCTTCCGCGACCAGGAACAGCCCGGCCGGGGTATCGATGAACACCCCGTCGATATTGGCCGGAACATTGCTCAACTGCACCAGCCAGATCGTCAGGTGCGCGGTAATCATCTGTAGCGGCGGCACCAGCTCCTCGCCGAACGGCACCATGAAGGCGGCATAGCACAGCGGGAAGATCAGCCCCGCCCCAACGCGCGGCCCAAGCACCAGCAGGACCGAAGCAGGAAGCATCGCAATCGCGCCCGCCTGCCGGAACAGGTTGAAACCCGCCATTGCGCCGAGCATCCACAGCACCAATGCCGCCCCTAGCGCTAGCAGCCCCGGCCACCACGCCTCTGGCTCAAGCTTGCGCAGCTGCGGCAGGCGCAGCCAGACCAGCCAGCCGACGATCGGCGGCACCAGAAGTTCATGGTTGTAGGTCGATGAATTCCACCATTGGTCGAGGATCTCCGCCCAGTCGCGCGCGAACAACAAGAGCAGCGCAAGCCAGCATCCGCCAAGCCGGATCAGCGCATCGCGCCACGGCGCTGCGCTCTCGGCGTCATGGATTGGTGCCTCAAGCGCGAGGTCAGGCGGCATGGCGCGCCGCAGCGGGTTCAAGCCCCAGCATGGCCGCAAGCGGCGCCAGCGTGGCAGGCCAGCTCAGCTCGTCGATCACAAAACGGCGCGCGGCGCGGCCCATTTCGGCGGCCTGCTCGCTCCGTTCAAGCAGCGACAGGCAGCCTTGCACCAGCGCCGCATCGTCCATTGCGGCCAGATAGTGCAGACCGTTCACCCCGCCGATGCCGGTCGCAGCGCCATCGCTGAGCACGGCAGGCAGGCCCATTGCCATCGCCTCAAGCACCTTGTTCTGGACCCCGCGGGCGATCTCCAATGGCACCAGCGCGAGGTCGGCGGCGGCCAGCCATTCGCGAATATCGGGCACGCCGCCCCAGACATGGGCTCCGCCCTTGCCGTGACAGGCCAGCAGGTCCGCCGGCGGATTGCGGCCAACGACGTGGAAACTCGCCCCCGGATGGACCTGGCGGATCACCGGCAGCAGCCGCTCGATCGCGCGCCTGGCGGCGGCGATGTTCGGGGCATAGTCCATCTGCCCGGTAAAGATCAGACGCGGCCCCGGACAAGCGCGCATATCCTGCGCTGGTTCGACCAACTGCCGGTCAAAGAAATCCGCATCGATCCCGTTGCGCAGGGCGCGAACTTCGCGGGTGACGGCCAGTTCGGGCGAAAGGCGTGCCCGGAACAGCGCGGCTTCCTCGTCCGAGACGAGCAGCGTGACATCCGAGCGCGCCGCGAGCCGCGCTTCCTCCATGCCAAGCTTGCGCCCCTCGCGCGCGTTGACCCAGCGCATCGGCAAGTGACCGGCGGCGGCATAGGCCTCGAACTTGGCGGAATCGACATCGACACAGTCGAACACCACGCGGCCAGCAAAGTTCGCGGGCACATATTGGCCCATCTGCCCGGAAAAGACATAGATCGCCCCAATCGGGCGTTCGCGCAAGATCCTTGCGACGTAGTCCCTGATCGCCGGACTGTCGAACGCCGTCAGGCTGATCGGCTTGCCCGTGACAACGGCCTCAAGCCCGGCCAGCGGCAAAGGTTTGCTGCGCCTGATCAGGCAGTGGCTCGCCGCGACTTGCGCAAGGTTGCCCGCTTCGGCCAGATCGGCCGCATCGTCGGCAAAGCTGGCAACATGGACCGGGGCAAGCGCCGCCAGATGTCGCAGCACGTGATGCGAGCGGATCTTGTCGCCCCGGTTGGGCGGGAACGGCACCCGGTGGGCCAGGAAAAGGATCTCTTGCCCGGGCATGACCATACCTCAGCCCAGACCGCGTGCGATCAGCGGCCCGATCAGATTGGCGATCGGCAGCGGCAGGCGTTTCCACAGTTCGATCCGGGCCGCGTGCTTGGCGCTGGTCGGGTCGGCGTCGCGCGCCTCAGCCCCGGACGCCGTCCAGCTGGCATAGCCGAGCGGCTGCGGTTCGAACCCCCAGTTGCGTTTGAAGTCATAGGGGCCGCTGCCGGTCTTCGATCGGCCGAAATCGAACCGATCGCAGCCGCGCCGCCGGGCGTGGAGCATCAGTTCGAAATACATCCGGTCATTGGCGCGCAGCCGCCGCGCTGCGTATGTGCCCCCACCCCAATAGGGCATGACCGCGCCCGCGTGGTAGAGCGAGAGCACGCTCGCCACCGGCACGCCGCCGTCACGTATGGTCAGGATGTCAGCGTCTTCACCAAAGGCATCAAGCACTTCATCGAACAGGAGGCGCGGGAAAACCGGGGTGCCGAGATTGCGCACGCTGGTCGCATAAACGGCATAGTGCGCCGCGCGGTCGCCCTCGCCCCGCCCGATTTCCACCGTCATATCACCCGCCAGCCCCTTGCGCACTTCGGCGCGCTGCTTGCGCGGGATCCAGGCCAGCTGCGCTTCGTCATCGGCAGCCAGCGGCGCGACGAAGCCGCAGTGGGAATCGTGGCGCACCTTCCAGCCCGTCCGCCCCTCTGGCAGAGGCCCGCCGCGCAGTTCGATCGTCGGGCAGGACCGGCGCTGAGCCAGTTCTTCAAGACCTGCAAACAACTGGCCGGCGTCGCGCGGATCATCGAGCAGCAAGCCCCCGCCGACCCCAAATCCGCTTGACACCAGAACCCGTCCGAACAGCGGCGAGCCGACCTCGATCAGCGGAACGTAGCCAACCAGTTCGCCATGCCGCTCGGCCAGCAGTGCGCAGGCGCGGTTGCCGGTGCCGCGCGCGGCGGCGACCAGCCAGGCCGGACGGTGGAAGGGCGTTCCCTCGGCATGGCGCGCGACATAGCCCTCGATCCGGCGCAGGTCTTCCGCGTCGGCAAAATCGGCTTCGCGCAGCGCAAGACGCTGGGGATGGAAGGGCGCATTCATGCCGCCATCTCCACCGCCTGCTGAGCTTCGCGGTGTGCCAGGATGTCCATTCTACCCCAGGCGAAATCGCCCAGCAGCAGCTTGAGTTTGTCGGCCATCACTTCAAGGTTGGTGTAATGCCGCAGCTTCGAGCGAAGCGGTGCATTGGGTACGCGCGGCTGCTCCGGATCGACTTCCCAGGGGTGGAAATAGAACACCGCCGGTCGGCCATCCTGCTGGTTCACTTGCCGGATCGCCCAGCGCGAAAAACGGTATGGCAGAACGCGAAAGAACCCGCCCCCGCCCGCTGCCAGCCTGCGTCCGACAAACTGCGCGGTCGTCACCGGGATTTCAATCAACGGGGACCACGGCAGCGGCCGAAAGGCAAAGCGCGGTGCATCGCGCCAGCCATAATGATCGTGCACCACCGGAGCGACGCTCGAACTATAGGTATAGCCCTGCTCGGCCAGTTCCATATAGGCCCACGGCGTACGCTGGTCGATCGAGAAGCTGGGCGCGCGGTAACCCTTGATCGGCACCCCGGCCGCGTCTTCCAGTGCCTTGCGGCTGCGCGCAAGGTCCGCGCCGAATTCGGCCCGGTCCATCCGGAACACGCGGGCATGGTCCCAGCCATGGCTGGCCAGTTCGTGCCCGGCTGCGACGATCCGGCGCATCAGCGGTCCGTGGCGCTGCGCCACCCAGCCCAGTGTGA
This sequence comes from Novosphingobium sp., assembly GCF_041915465.1. Classification (GTDB taxonomy): domain Bacteria; phylum Pseudomonadota; class Alphaproteobacteria; order Sphingomonadales; family Sphingomonadaceae; genus Novosphingobium. The sequence continues at coordinate 8,569 of NZ_JAYSBK010000014.1, forward strand.
AGAAGGTGCCGCGCACGTCGGCGGCGGCGAACAGATCGAGGATCAGGGCGCAGTTGCGCTCGACCCGGTCGGACAGCGAATCCCAGCTGTCCCGGTCGATCACCCCTTCGAAGGCGCCGACCTGGAACCAGTCTTCAACGTCGACCGAAAGGCCATTGACCACAGGTGACGACACGGCGTTTCGCCTCCTGGCGAGATCAGGCGGCGGCGCGCTGGGCGTCGTCGGATTCGATCCATTCGATGAGCATGGTCAGCGTCTGGCGGATCGTCCGTTCCTGTTCGATCATCTTGGCCTCAAGTCCGGCGAACTTCGCTTCGAGTTCGGCCATGGCTTCGTCACGCCCGGCCGGAACGACCGGCGTGGCATCGCGCTCGTTGGCAAGTTCGATCACGGCCTGCTGCAGTTCGACGATCTGGGCGTCGCGCTCGGCCAGCATCGCCTGGAGTTCGGCCATGACCACGGCATCGACCGGAACCACCGGCGCGGGCGCGGCAGCTGCGAATTCCTGCGGAACAGCCGCGGCGACCGGGGCAGGCTCGGCAGCCTTGCGCTCGGGGCGCTTGAGCTGCAGCGTGCCGTCGAGTTCAAGCTCTTCGAGCACCTGGCTGAGCATCGCTCCGTCAATCCGGCTGCGCTGTTCAACCGCGCCCAGCAGCATCAGGCGGTTGCAGATCTGGTTGATCCGGCGCGGCACGCCGCCCGTGGCCTCGAACAGCTCTGTGAACACGCGCTGGTCGAATTGCGGATTGCCGGTCCAGCCCACGCACTTCAGGCGGTGTTCGATGTAGGGCTGGACTTCGCCCAGTTCCATCGCCTCGAGGTGGTGCGCCGCGATCACGCGCTGGCGCAGCTGTTCAAGCTGCGGGTGATCCTGGATCGTGTCGCGGAATTCGGGCTGGCCCAGCAGCAGGGTCTGCAGCAGCGGGTGCGCGCCAAGCTGGAAGTTGGAGAGCATGCGCAGTTCTTCCAGCGCATCGATCCCCAGGTTCTGGCTTTCGTCGACCACCAGCAGGCAGCGGCGGCCCGCACGGGCTTCGTCGTGCAGAAAGGCTTCGATCGCGCCCAATGCGCTGGCCTTGTCATGCCCGTCGACGATCAGGCCGAACGCCTGCGCGACGACATGCACCAGTTCCTCGCCGTCGAGCTTGCTGGTGACGATCTGCGCGGCGGTCAGGCGGGCCGGATCGATCGTGGCCATCAGGTGCGCGACCAGGGTCGATTTACCTGCGCCCACTTCACCGGTGACCACCACGAAGCCTTCGCCCTGGGCCAGGCCATAGGAGAGATAGGACAGCGCCTTGCGGTGCGTCAGGCTCTCGAAATAGAAGGTCGGATCCGGCGTGAGCTGGAAAGGGCGACCGGTCAGCCCGTAAAAGTCGTTGAACATCGCGTCTTGCTCCACACAGCTCAGAAGGAATACCGCACGCCAACCATGGCCTGCGCAGTCCAGATATCGTCTAGCACGTCACGGTTGACGTTTTCTGTACCCACCGCGGCGGTCGCGGTGAGGTGATCGGTGATCGAACGGTAGTAGGCAGCGGTTGCCCCAACAGCCACGACATCGCCAGTCGAGGCATCTCCGCTTTGGTACCAGTTGGCGAAGACATTAGTGCCAAAGCTGGAATTGCGGTCGATCCGGCCATTGAGATAGGCTGAAACCCAGTAGTTTTCGTCGATCACACCATTGGCCAGCGCGAGCACGGTGCCGGGTGCGGCCACGAACTTGCGGCGATCGTAACCGGCGCCGATGCCATACTGCAGGCGGCTGCCCGATACGCCATAGGTGGCCATGATACCGCGCGAGCGGAATACCGACGAACGCACCGAACCCAGCGCATTGCCGAAGCACGTGCCTTGCCCGGCGCCGACGCTGCCCTGGCTGGCAACGCAGCTGCCGATATCGCCGGTCAGCGGATTGCGCAGTGCCTGGAACTCGGTCGGCAGATTCGACAGCGAGTTGTTGAGCATCCCGCCAAATCCGGTGATGTTGTCATAGACCGAAACGTTGAAGCTGGTGTGATCGCTTGGCGCGTAAGCAAAGCTGCCATAATAGCTGGTCGAGCCATAACGCCGGCCAACGTGGGCTTCGAGCGCTGTGCGCTTGCTTGGGCGCCACAGCACGCCGGCATCCCAGATCAGGCCTTCGCTGTGGAAGGCAATCTGGCGCGGGGCCGACTTGTCGGTGACATAGCGTCCGTCGCTGCCGATCACCGGTGCTCCGGTGACGGGATCGCGCACCGCATCGCGGCTTGAAATCGTCACGTCCTCGTACCCGATCCCACCAACCAGCGCGACGTCGGTGCCGACCGGGAGGGTGATATCGGCGCGGGCGTGCTTGTCTTCAACGCGCTGATCGAGATTGGAGACATCTTCGCGATACCAGCCCGCACCAACCCCGACCCCGACCGGCAACAGAGTGCCCGCGCGCGTCCCGGCATGGATTTCGGCGTTGTGCACCACCGAATCGTCGAACACGTCGATCGCGCTCTGCCCGGGGGCGAGCACCAGCGACTTGGGCGCTTCGACGCGGGTATAGCCAAGCCGGTAATGCCCGTTGATCGCCACATCGCCCGCATGAGTGGTCAGCGAAGGTCCGGCATAAAACGAATAGATCTGGCTGATCGAATTGCCGAGATCGACTCCGCTGACGGTTGAGCCGGTGTTCTCCACACTCATGCGCGAGGCGAGCGCGCCGGCCTCGAGGCTGAGGGTATGCGGCACGACCGCGACCGACATGCGGGCCACGCCGCTGATCACGTCGCTGTCAGTGGTCTTCTTGCCCCAGCCAAACCGGCGTTCATAACGCACCGAGGCAGAGCCTTGCGAATTGCGGCCCGTGATCGAGGCGTCGATCCCGGCGGCGAGCGTGGTGTAAGTCAGCACATCGCTGCCCGGCGAAAGCTCCGCCAGCGCGACCTGCTGCGCTTCGATATAGGGCGTGATCTTGACCTTGCCCGTGTGCTTGGCAAGCGGAACCGAAGCGGCGATGCCATCATCGCCAGCACTGTCGTCGCCGCCGTCCTCGCCGGACATATCGCCATAGGGCAGCGCCTGGGCGTGAACGGCATGGGGCGAAAGCACCGCACAGGCAGCGGCCAGCGCGGCCAGGCTTGAAGAGAGGCGCGACACCATGGTCATCCCCCGTAACCGTAATAGGAGCCGAAGCGGCGGCCGCTCGGGCTGAAATGGACTGCATTGAGCAGCAGCTGGATGTTCGGGCAGCCCGCCAACAGCGAGATCGCGTCTTCTAGCGCGCCCTGCGCGGTCTTGTCCGCACGCGCGACCAGCACCGCCTGCCCGACATACTTGGCAAGTTCCGCGGCAGGAGAAGCCGCGAGGGCCGGCGGGCTGTCGAAAATGACGATACGATTGGGCGCACCCTGGGTCAGACGGTCCAGCACGCCACGCGTACGCGAACTGGAAAGGTATTCGCTGTCCGAATTGGTGGCATTGCCGGCAGGCAACACCCACAGGCCGGAAATGTCGGTGCCGATCACGCAGTCGGCCACGTCGAGTTCCGGATCGGCCAGCGCGTCCATCAGGCCGCGACCGCCCGGTATTCCGAGCATCGAGAGCACTGAAGGCTTCGCGAAGTCGGCATCGACCAGCAAGACTTCGCTTTCCTTTTCGGCCGCAATCGCCAGCGCGAGGTTGACCGAGGTAAAGCTCTTGCCCTCGCCCGGGTGCGGCGAGCAGATCAGGATGCGCTGGGCGGCTGCGCCCATGCCTTGCTGGGCAAGCTGCGATGCGTTGAGCAGCAGCTGCCGCTTGACGATGCGAAACTCTTCAAGCAGCGCGGTAACGCTGCCTTCGGGCACGATCAGGCCCTGGTCACGCAGATGCTGGCGATTGACGGTGTGGCGCGGACCGGAAAACACAACTGGCGACACAGCGGGGACCGCCGCATCCTGCACGGCGGGAAGCTGGCTCGGCGCAGCGGAAACCGGTTCCGGCGCTGGCGCTACAACTTCGGGCACGACCACTTCGGGACGCGGGGTTCCGGATTCCGGTGCGACGCTGGCTTCTGCCGAAGGCGCCGTTTCGGGCTCCGCCACCGGAGTCACTTGGGCATCCTCGACCACTTCTTCGGCCCGGCGGTAGCGCCGGCGCTGCTTGACCGGCGGCACCAGGTCTTCCGGAATCGGCGCGGGCGACAGCTTGACGAGGTCATAGTTGCGGACCACGCGCTCGATCAGCGTTGCGGGCTTTTCGGCCTCGTCCTCGCTCTGCGGCAGGGGAATCTTGCTCTGTTCGGTCATGGCTATCCCCTCAGGCCACCATGCCGCGCTGGACGTATTCGACCACCAGCAGCAGGATGAAAAGTCCGCCGAGCGCGCCCGAAGCGGCGATGAAGTACTTCATGTGCTTGGCGCGCAGTTCGCGCCCGGCATCGGTCACGGCGTTCGAAATCGCGCCCAGGACGGGAAGGCCGATCGCCCGCTCAAGTTTGGCCGTTGTCGTGAAGGTCGAACGCAGCTGACCCAGGGCAAAGGCGGCGGCGGCACCGGCACCCAGACCAATCACCAGCACGCCGAACAGCAACAGCGGGCGGTTCGGTGCAATCGGCGCACGGGGTGTGGTTGGCGGATCGATCACGTCGAATTTGACCGCACTCTGCTCGGTCTCGACCGAACCGCGCAGGCGCAGCTCCTCGCGGTCCTGCAGCAACTTGTCATACTGCCCCTTGAGCACGTCGTAATCACGGTTGATGCGCTGGTACTCGGCCGCAAGCTGCGGGTTCGAGATCTGCAGCGAGGTGATGCGGCTAATGTCGCCCTGCACCGAAGCGCGCCGCGCCATCAGGGCCTGGACATTGGCCTGGCGTTCCGCCTTGATCGACTGGAGCGAGGTATAAGCCGGGTTCGGCACCCCGCCCCCGCCGTTAGCCGCTTCGGCCTGGGCGGCCGGACGCAGCGCCGCGACCTGGTTCTTCGCCGCGATCACATCGGGATGGTTCTCGGTCAGGCCGCGGGCGCGCAGCGAAGCCAGATCGGACTGCGCCTGCGCCAGCGCCGCGCGGGCGCCACCGGTCGGCCCCGCACCCGGCAGGGTCGGCGGCGTACCGGCCAGCTGGCCGTTGATTGCCGCCAGCGCGCTCTGCGCGGCGGCAAGGTCGGCGTCGATCGTGCGCAGATCGCTGCGCAGGGTCTCCAGCTTCTGCAAAGTCGTCACGCCACCCTGAACGAGATCCGGGTTCTGGGCTTCGAAGGCCAGGCGCTTCTGTTCGGCGGTTTCCAGCTCCTTCTGGCGCTGGGCCAGCTGCTGGTCCATGAAATCCAGCGACTGGCTCATTTCGCCGCGGTTTCCGGCGAGATTCTCCTCGCGGAAAATGTCGATCAGGGTAACGACGATGTCCTGCGCAAGCTTGGCGTTCTTGGGATCAGAATAACCACCATCGCCATAGCTGGCGGTAATTTCGAACAGGTTGTCCTGCGTCGCCTCGACCTTGATCCGCTTGCCCAGGCTGAGCACGGCCATTTCCATCTGCTTGGGCGTCTTCACGTCTTCGCCAATGGCGGTGCGGCGGATCACCTTCTCGAGGTTGACCGCGCTGGTCAGGGTCTGGCGCACCCGGTCGATGTCGCTCTTGCGGTCGCCCCGGCCGATGCCGATCTGATCGGACAGGACGTTGTCGAGCTGAACGTAGATACGCGCCTTCGATTCATAGCTGTTGGGCACCATCGCCACGACCAGCCAGCCGAGCAGGCACACGCCCCAGGCCACGCCCAGCGCCAGCCAGCGCCGATGCCAGACCGAGAAGAGCGCCGCGCGCAATTCGTCGTAAAGGTTGTTCATCGCGGTGTCCCCGGACCCTTCCTCAGAACGAGCTTTCGGGGATGATGATCACGTCGCCAGGCATCAGCATGACGTTGGCCTTGCTATCACCCTTCTTGAGCAGATCGCCCAGGCGCACCGAATATTCCTTCTGGGTGCCGGTCTCCTTGTCGAAACGGACCAGCTTGGCGCGGTTCCCCGCGGCATATTCAGAAAGACCGCCGACCGCGATCATCGCGTCAAGCAGCGTCATGTTGGCGCGGTAGGGGATCGAGGCGGGCTTTTCAGTGGCGCCAACGATCCGTACCTGCTGGCTGTAGGTGCCGGCGAACTTGTTCACGATCACCGAGACCAGCGGGTCCTGGATGTACTGCGAAAGCTGGAGCTTGATGTCTTCGGCCAGCATCGAGGGCGTCTTGCCCACGGCCGGCATGTCGGTGATCAGCGGCGTGGTGATGCGCCCGTCAGGCCGCACCTGCACTTTCGCGCCAAGTTCCGGATTGCGCCAGACGAAGATGGTCAGCTCGTCGAGCGGACCGATGACGTATTCTTCACCGGGGCCTTCCTGCATCGCCACGAAACTGGCGGGTGGAAGCTGCGGACCGCTCCCGGCTCCGGCGCAACCGGCCAGCGCAAGACTGGCAATGGCGCTGCTCGCTAGCAGGCGTGAAAAGCGGTTGAACGGCATCAGGCATATCCTTCGAAAGCGCCGCGCCGCCGCTGTGGGCATGCCCTTCCCGCACGAAGGCCCGGCTATTCAGGCTCCGCTATCGACAAGAAGGGTGAATATTACGTTAGCCTTGTTGCCCCAATTACGGGGCAGTCCCAAGCCGGGACAGCGACTTGATGAATGATTAAACCAGCATTTCCAGCGCCGGCCCTTGCCCAAGGAAAGCTGCGGGACTGGCGGTGGCGCCATAGGCCCCGGCGCAGAACACCGCGACCAGATCGCCCGGTTCGGCCACAGGAAAACCGCCCTTGTCGGCCAGCCGGTCAAGCGGAGTGCACAGGCAGCCCACGACGCTCGCTTCCTCGGCCAGTTCGGCGTCAAAGCGCGATGCAATCGCCACCGGATAATTGCGACGCACGACGGTGCCGAAATTGCCAGAGGCGGCAAGCTGGTGATGCAGCCCCCCATCGACGATCAGGAAAACCTCGCCGTGGCTGATCTTCCGGTCGATGATTTCGGTGAGATAAACGCCTGATTCGCCAACGAGATAGCGACCGAGTTCGACGCAGAATGCCGTATCGGCAATGGCGGCAGGCAGACGCTCGAATTGTTCCGACAGCGCAGCGCCGACCGCTTCGAGATCAAGCGGAATGTCGCCCGGAAAATAGGGAATGCCGAAACCTCCGCCCAGATTACAGTGCGGCAGCGGCGCGCCGATCTGGTCGGTCAGCCGGGCGGCCAGGGCCAGGGTCTGCGCCTGCGTATCGGCAATCGCCGCAGCGTCGAGTGCCTGACTCCCGGCGAAGATGTGGAACCCCCGCCACGCGGCGCCGGCCGCGATGACGTGGCGGGCGAGCGCCGGCACCCGGTCCGCATCGAGCCCGAACTGCTTGGCACCGCCGCCCATTTTCATGCCCGACCCCTTGAGATCGAAATCCGGATTGACCCGGATCGCGATCCGCGGCGCGATCCCGAGCCGTTCGCCAATGGCCAGCGCCCGGGCGGCTTCGGTTTCGGATTCGCAGTTGATCGTAACCCCTTGTGAAACGGCTGATTCAAGCTCTGCGATGCGCTTGCCAGGCCCGGCGAAGCTGATCGCCCGCGCGTCGATCCCAGCAGCCGTCACGAGCCCAAGCTCCCCGCCCGAGGCAATGTCGAAGCCATCGACCAGTGTGCTCATCAGCGACAGGAGCGGTCCGAACGGGTTGGCCTTCACCGCATAGTGCAACGCCAGTCGGTCGGGCAGTGCCGCGCGCAATCGCGCCACGCGCTGGCGGATCAGGTCGGCGCTGTAGACGAACAGCGGGGTGCCTCCTGCCTCGGCCACAAGTTCAGACGCCTTGCGTCCCGCTATCGCGAGTTCGCCGTCGATGGCGGCAAAGCCAGCCGGAACCGGGCCGAGCGGCTTCATGCCACCAGCTCCGCGAACAGCGCCGTCCGGTCAATCTTCCCATTGGGCGAAATCGGCATGGCGGCTTTCCAGTGTATGACCTTGGGCTGCATGAAATTTGGCAATTCTTGCATAAGGATACGTGGCAGTTCTTCTTCCGCGCCTGAAGTTCCCGGTACGGCACGCACGACGAGGTGCACGGCCTGGCCCAGGCGCGGATCGGGGATGCCGAGTGCAACCACTTCCGCCACCAGCCCCGTCGCCAGCGCGGCCTCCTCGATCTCTTGCGGGCTGATGCGGTTGCCGGCGCTCTTGATCATCGCATCGCGGCGACCGACGAAATAGAGCAGCCCCTCGGCGTCACGCCTCACCCGGTCCCCGGACCACACCGCCATTCCGCCATAGCGCGAGCCCTGCGGTGCCGGCTTGAAACGCTCGGCAGTGCGTTCCGCGTCTTGCCAATAGCCTTGCGCGACCAACGGCCCGCAGTGGACGAGTTCGCCCTCCTCGCCATCGGCGGTCTCTTGGCCGTCGTCGCCGATCACCAGGATTTCGGCATGGGGAATGGCCTTGCCCATCGAGGTCGGATGACTGTCGATCAATGCGGGATCGAGGAAGGTGGAGCGAAAAGCCTCGGTAAGACCATACATCGCGAACAGCCGCGCCTGCGGGAACAGGGCGCGCAGACGCTTTACAAGGTCAACCGTCAGGGCACCGCCGCTATTGGTCAGGCGGCGCAGCTTGCCAGCAGTTTCGGCAGGCCATTCCAGCTCCGCCAATTGCACCCACAGCGGCGGCACGGCAGCTAGCGTGGTGACGCCATGGCGCTCGATCGCCTTCACGACGTCGCGCGGGGTCAGGTAATCGAGCGGAACTGCGCTCGCCCCGGCGTACCAGTGCGAGAGGAGCTGGTTCTGCCCGTAATCGAATGACAGCGGCAGCACCGCCAAGGCGCGGTCGTCGGCTTGCAATCCAAGGTAACTCGCGACGCTTTCGGCTCCGAGCCACATATTGGCATGGCTCAGCATCACGCCCTTGGGCTTGCCGGTCGAGCCGCTGGTATAGAGGATAGCCGCCAGGTCATCGGGATCCGCATCAGAAGCCCCAAGCCCCAGCGCTTCGGCAGCGCCAAGCAGTACGTCATTTTCGGCAACAACCCGGCACTCGGTGGGCACGTTGCCTTCTTCCAGCGTGGCCAGCCGCGCAGGCGTGCCCATCAGTAGCCGCGCTCCGCTGTCGGCCAGGATATGGGCGACCTGCGCGTGTTTCAGCAGCGGGTTGATCGGCACATGGACCAGCCCCGCACGGGCGGCGGCAAGTGGCAGCAGGCAGGTGAGTTCGCCCTTGGCGGCCCAGGTCGCCACGCGCGCGCGCCGTTCCGGCACCTGCGCCCTAAGCCAGCCCGCCAGGCGAGCGACACGATCCCTTAAGTCCTTGTAGCTAAGAACACCTTCGCGCAGCACGAGCGCGGGGGCTTCATCCGCCCCGGTCAGGGCCAGATGGTCCAGTGGCCGGATTGTGGTTTCGGGCACTGCGCGCACGGGTAAAAAGCACTCCAACAGGGAACTTAAGCGGTTTGGTTAGCGTTGCATATCACGCTGGTGTTAAGGAAGTGCAAGGCGATCCGCACCTTTTCGCGCTGCTCTCTGCGCATGCCCGTTCTGCACCGTTCGACCGCGCCGAATGGCTGGATCTGCTGGCGCGGCACTGCGGGATCGAACCGACAATTGCGGTTGCCAGCGATGGTGAACGCCGCGCCGTGCTTGCTCTTTCCGGTTCCGGACACCTGCGCAGCGCAGCCAACTGGTACAGCTTTCGCACCCGTCCGCTGCTGAGCGAAGGCGGCGACGGACTGCTGGTTGCCCTCGCCCGCGATCTGAAGGACCGTGCATGGCGCGTCACGCTCAACCCGCTGCCCGATGAGGACGGTTCCGCCAGCAAGCTCGAACAGGCCTTCACGGCCGCCGGGTGGGTGGTTGCGCGACAGCAGTGCGACGTGAACCATGTGCTTGCAGTCGGCGGGCGCAGTTATTCCGAATTCCTTGCCGGACGCCCGGGACAGTTGCGCACCACGCTGAAACGCAAGGCCGGCAAGGTGCGCGTTGTGCTGCTCGACCGTTTCGATCCTGCCGCCTGGGACGCCTACGAAGCGATCTACGCCGCCAGTTGGAAGCCCGACGAAGGATCGCCCGGATTCCTGCGCGCCTTTGCCGAGGCCGAAGGCGCGGCCGGGAGGCTGCGTATGGCGTTCGCCTATGCCGCAGACCGCCCGGTCGCCGCGCAGTTCTGGACCGTGGAAGGCGGCGCCGCCTTCATCCACAAGCTTGCCCATGTCGATGACGCCAAGCCACTGTCCCCCGGCACCACGCTGTCCGCCGCGCTGTTCGAACAGGTGATCGACCGCGATAAGGTTGAACTGGTCGATTTCGGCACTGGCAACGATGGCTACAAGCGTGACTGGATGGAACAGGTGCGTCCCCGCTTCCGGCTCGATTGCCTCAATCCGGCCACGCCCCGGGCCTGGCCCCATATCGCGCGAGCGATGTTCCACCGCCTTGCCCATGGGGCGCAGGCTGACTAAGGCCGCGGGAAAAGAAGATGAATGGATGCCAAATCATGTCTAGCGATACCGACCGAAAGCTGCGCCAGATCCTGACCGACGTGCTTGGCCTCAAGCCGGGTCAGGCGGAAGGCTTCGCTGCGGATACCGGCCTGTTCGGTCACCTGCCGGAACTCGATTCCATGGCGGTAGCGGGGCTGCTCACCGAAATGGAGGACCGGCTCGACATCGTCATCGAGGACGAAGACCTCGATGGTGAACTTCTGGCCACCTATGGCGGGCTGCTGGCCTATGCGGAGGCGAAGCGCGGCCAGTGATCCAGACGAACGGATACCCCTGCCCCCTGCCCGGCGGCGCGGCGGCGCAGGAATACGCGCTGGGCTTCGATGCGGGTCGCGAGTGCCGGCTGCTTGTCATACCCGCCCTGTTCGACGAAGCGAACCGGCTGCGACGGCTTACCGTTGAAGTGATGCGGCGGCTCGATGGTGCAGGTATCGACAGCTTCCTGCCCGACCTGCCCGGCACCAACGAAAGCAAGCGCGACCTTTCCGGCATCGAGGCCGAGGACTGGGCCATGGCGGCCGAAGCTGCCGCGCGCCATTTCGAGGCGACCCATGTGCTGGCGATCCGGGGCGGCGCGTTGCTTGTGCCCAAGGGGCTGCGGAGCTGGCACTATGCGCCGACCAAGGGCGCGAGCATCCTGCGCACCATGCTTCGCGCCCGCGTGCTCTCCGCGCGCGAGGCGGGCCGCGAGGAAACCGTCGACGGACTGCTCGCCGAAGGGCTGGAACAGGGGCTGGAACTCGCAGGCTACCGCCTTAGTGCGGAAATGATCCGCCAGCTTCAGGCGCTCGCCCCGGTCGCCGCGCCGGGAACCAGCCTGATCGAACAGGACATGGTCGGCGGCAGCGGTCTGTGGCTGCGCGCCGAACCCGATGAAAGCCCGGATCAAGCCGATGCACTGGCCGCCATTGTCACGATGGGGATCGCGGCATGAGCAGGCGCCATTTCACCTTCAAGTGCGGCGGATACGATCTGGCCGCATCGCTCGACACGGCGCGTGCAAGCACCGGCCTGCTGATCGTCAGTGGCGGCAACGAACTGCGCAGCGGCCCCTGGGGCAGCCAGGCGCAAATGGCCGAGCGGATTGCTGCGGCGGGTTTTCCGGTGATGCGCTTCGACCGGCGCGGCGTGGGTGACAGCGCGGGCGAGAATGGCACGTTCACTTCGAGCGCGCCCGATATCGCCGCCGCCGTGCGCGCGTTTCGCGCTCACCTTCCGACGCTCAGGCGGATCGTTGCCTATGGCAACTGCGATGCCGCATCGGCGCTGATGCTGGCCAGGGGCGAAGGGATCGACGCGCTGGTGCTCGCCAATCCCTGGACCTTCGACCCGGCGCCGCAGCCTGAAGCCGAAAGCGCTCCGGTGGAAGCAGCTCCCGCCATGCCGCCATCGGTACTGCGCAAGCATTACCTCAAACGCCTGACCGACCCGCGGGCAATCTGGCGGTTGCTGACGGGCAAGGTCGAAGTGGGCAAGCTGACCGCCAGCCTTGTCGACGCGGCGAAGGCCGATGCCCCGCCATCTTCGCTCGCGCAGCAGATGGCCGATGGGATCGCTGGATTTGCCGGCCCGGTTCACCTGCTCATCGCGGGGAATGACCGCACGGGTCAGGCATTCGTGGCCACCTGGGACAAGCACGACCCGCGCATCCGCACCTGCCCGGATGCGACGCACAGCTTTGTCGAGCCGCAAGCGCGGATCTGGCTGCAAGGCCAGATCCTAGGCGTGCTGCGCAGCTTCGACTAAGGCTTACTTGCGGGCAAGAAACTCGCGCTCGGCCACGAAGCGTTCGGCATCGAGCGCGGCCATGCAGCCGGTGCCCGCTGCCGTTACGGCCTGGCGATAGGTGTGATCCATCACGTCGCCGCAGGCAAACACGCCGGGGATCGCGGTCTTTGGCGTACCGGGCTCGACGATGAGGTAGCCCCCGGCATCGAGTTCGAGCTTGCCCTTGAACAGGTCGGTCGAAGGCGCGTGGCCGATGGCCACAAAGGCGCCGTCGGTTGGCTCGACCGAGCTTGCGCCCGTTACCGTGTCAGTCAGCGCAACGCCGGTCAGCCCGGTGTCGCCGCCGACAAAGTGATCGACCGCCTTGTTCCACAACACCTTGATGTTCGGGTGCGCGAGCAGGCGATCCTGCAGGATCTTTTCCGCACGCAGCGAATCGCGGCGGTGGATCAGGGTCACGTCCTGCGAGTGGTTGGTGAGATATAGAGCTTCTTCAACGGCGGTATTGCCGCCGCCGATCACCACCACCTTCTTGCCGCGATAGAAGAACCCATCGCAGGTCGCACAGGCCGAAACGCCCTTGCCCGAAAGCTCCTGCTCACCCGGAACACCCAGCCAGCGTGCCTGTGCGCCGGTCGCAATTACCAGTGTTTCGCCTTCGTAGATATCGCCACTGTCACCGATGGCCCGGAACGGCGGGCCGGAAAGGTCAACCTCGACAATCGTGTCCCACAACATGCGCGTGCCGACGTGTTCGGCCTGGGCCTGCATTTCCTGCATCAGCCAAGGGCCCTGAATCACATCGCGAAATCCGGGATAGTTTTCGACATCCGTAGTGATGGTGAGCTGGCCACCGGGCTGGAGCCCCTGGACGACGATCGGCTGAAGCCCGGCGCGCGCGCCATAGATCGCGGCGGATAGGCCGGCTGGACCGGAGCCGATGATCAACATGCGCGTGGTGTGGGTGGCCATGAATATCTCCGCAATGACGGCGCTTTGAAGGGGTTGTCGGCACATAGGTTGCCGACCGAGCTAACGCCAGTCCGTTTCCATTCTTGTCCCGCTGTTTGCGTTTGATCAAGGCAGGCCAACTTCGCGCTTGTATATGCAACTCACTCGCATTAGCGAGCCAGCACTCAGGGGGACACCATGCGCACGATCATCCTTGCCGCGATTGCGGCCACGCTTATCCCGGTAACAGCCCACGCCGCACCCGGCCTGGGCGACGAAGTCTACGGTGCGACGGTAAACCCGGGCGAGCTTGAAACGGAAGTCCGCTACGATACCCTGACCGGCGGCCCCGATGACGGAGAGGACGTCGTCAAGCTCGAAGCCGCCTATGGCGTCAGTCATAACCTGCGCGTCGGCATGGTCACGGAATTCGAACGCGAACCGGGTGACAGCCGCAAGGCCGAAGCGCTTGGGATCGAGGCGATCTGGGCGCTGGGCAAGGTCGGCGGCATCGATCTGGCGGTCTATGGCGAATACGAGTTCGGCTTTACCGGCCCGGACAAGATCGAGACCAAACTCCTGCTTGAACGGCGATCCGGCCCGGTCGATCTGCGGCTCAACCTCGTCGCCGAGAAACCGCTTGTATCCGGCGCGAAGGTTGAGCTGTCCTATGCCGCGTCCGCCGATATCGAAACCATCGGCGAGTTTCGGCTTGGCGTGCAGGCCTTTGGCGATCTTGGAACTTTCGACCGGTTTGCGCCGTACGGCGAACACTTCGTCGGGCCGGTGATCAGCACCGAAATCGAGGGTTTCGGCCCGGATCTGGAACTCCAAGCGGGCTACCTGTTTGCAGTTGGCAAATCGCGCGACGATACCAAAGGGCAACTGCGTTTCGCGCTTGAGGCCGAGTTCTGAACCCGCGTGATGGCACGATTGACCTGACGCGGCGAAACGCGCAAAGCCCGAGCATGACTCCGCACGGCCCGACCTCGAACACCTTCATCTCGCAGCGGCTTCGCCTCCACTACGCCGATTGGGGCAATCCCGAGGCACCCCCGCTGATCCTCCAGCATGGCGGCCGCGACCACTGCCGCAGCTGGGACTGGGTGGCCGAGGAACTGGCCAGGGACTGGCACGTGATCGCGCCCGACCTGCGCGGCCACGGTGACAGTGCGTGGGTGCCGGACGGCAACTATGGCACCAATGCCTTCGTCTATGATTTCGCCCAGCTGGTCCACAGTCTGGGCTATGACCAGGTCACGATTGTCGCCCACTCCCTTGGCGGGAATATCACCACGCGCTTTGCCGGTCTCTATCCTGAAAAGGTGCGCAAATTCGTCAACATCGAAGGGCTGGGCCCCTCGCCCAAGGTCCGTGCCGAGCGCGAGAGCGAGGGCTATGCCAATCTCTTCCGCAAATGGATCGATGAGCGCCGCTCCGCGTCAGGCCGAATTCCGCGGCGCTATGCGACGATCGAAGCCGCCTTTGCGCGGATGAAGGAAGAAAACTCGTTCCTCACCGACGAACAGGCCCGCCACCTCACCATCCACGGCGCCGCCCGCAATGAGGACGGCACTTATAGCTGGAAGTTCGATCCCTATCTCAACAACTGGCCGTTCGAAGACACCACCGAGGAACGGCTGAATCTGTTGTGGGGCGCGATCACCTGCCCGATGCTGCTGCTTTATGGAGCGGATAGCTGGGCATCGAATCCAGAACACGACGGCAGGCTAGAAGCCTTCAACAACAATCCGCGCGTGATCGAGTTTGAAAACGCCGGTCACTGGTTGCACCATGACCAGTTCGACCGGTTCATGGCCGAATTGCGCGCGTTCCTCTAGGCGGAAAGCGCGAGAAGATCAGGCCGTGAGATAGCGCGCGCGCAGCTTGTCCTGCCGCCCGGCATCGACGCCAAGCCAGTCGGCCAGGTAGCTGTCGATATCGCCATGCCGCTCGCGGATCTTGGCAAAGGTCGTGGCGATATATTCCGGATCGACGCCCATCAGCACTCGGATCGTATCGTCGTCGATATTGCCGTAGCGTTCCCGAATCTGGCTGGCCCCTGCGGCAATCCGGCCTTCGATGTTGCCGGCCAGGTTGGTCAGTTCATAGTCGGCAAGAATGTCGTCGGCATGGACGCCCAGCACGTGCTGGAGCAGCGCGACCGCAAAGCCGGTGCGATCCTTGCCCGCCACGCAGTGCACCAGGCTCGCGCCTTCGCGCTGTTCGAGTACGTCAAAATACCGCTTCAGGATCGGGGTCAGGTTGTCGCGCCAGGCGATCCCTTCGTACAGCCGCATCATCGCCGCTCGGGCCTCTGCCGCCGAAAGCGCACTTTCTGCCGCTTCCATATGCAGGCCCAGCCCCGCGGTTTCGCCATGATGATGCAGCACTTCAGCGGCAAAGCCCGGATAGCGGCGGCACGGCTTGGCCTCGCGCTCGCTGGTCCCGCGCAGGTCGATCACGGTGTTGAGCGCAAGGTCCTTGATCCGCGCAAGGTCGGCATCGGTGGCGTCGCCATGCTGGGCAGACCGCCACAGGACATTCCGCACCACCTGCCCGCCGTGCGAACTTGGATAGCCGCCGTAATCGCGGAAATTGTGGACACCCTCTAGCGGCAGGACACGATCGTTGCTCATGCCTTGCGCTTGGCAGCGCACGCCGGGCAAGGCAAGCGGCAAGATACCAATCTTACGAAAATGACAGACGGTACCGGGCCAGGTGACCGATTTGCGTCAGCCGTCCCACGCCGTATCGAGCACCCGGTTGTCGAACAGGCCGTCGATCAAAGTCGATGCATAGAGCGCGATCGCCTGGCGGGGCGGTAGCTTGGCTGCCCACCCCTTGAGATCGTAGGCCGAGTTGAGCGTGGAGAGGATCAACTGGCTTGCGATCATCGGGTCGACCGGATTGATCGTCCCTTCCCGCACCCCATCGACCAGCGTCCCCATGAACCGGAAGGCGGTCCGGTCAGAGCGGCTGACCACATCCGCGCGGACATCCGCGGGCAGCGCTTGCAGCGCTGTGGTGCGGGTCAACGGCCATTCGCCGTTGAACTGGATATCAAGCAGCGAGGCAATCGCCCAGCTCAGCCGCTCCCACTCGTCCTTGCCGTCGCGGTGCGCCAGCCACTGGACCACCGCCACCCGCTTGTAGCTCTGGCGGAAGCATTCCAGCACCAGGTCGTCCTTGGCATCGAGGTGGTGGTAGAAGCTGCCCTTGGTGACATTCAGCTCCTCGACGATCCGCACTACCGAGGCACCGCGATAGCCACTTTCGTTGATCAGCCGCGTCGCAACCCGCAGGAAATTCTCGGCCGCGGGATCTTGCGGCGGCATGGTCTCGCTGATTTCGGCGGGCGTGATGAAGCGCGGCTGCCACTTTGCCCCCGCAACCGCCAGACCTTCGTCAAAGATGGTGAACAGCCTGCGCGAAACCCGGTTGAAATCATTGATCGCATAGCGCGCAAGCCAGGCCGGCAGCCAGAAAATGACTTCCAGCATCATGTGGGCACGCGCAGTGCACAGGTTGCGATGCGCTTCGTTTTCAAAAGGCCCGAAATAGGCCCGCACCGTGCCAAACAGCTGGCGATACTGATCCTGCAGCGGCTGGCGCAGTTCGGCATCGAGCGTCCGCATGTCCGAAAAATTGACCAGCGCCTTGTCGGTCCCGCGGATCACCCGCTTGCGCAGCGCGACATGCAGGGCAATGAAGCGTTCGACCCGCTCGCGCGGGGTGGCTTCCCTAGCGGCTTCGTCCACCATTTGGTGCAGACGAGTCAACGACCGCTCGAACACCGCCGCGGCGAGTTGCTCCTTGCGGCGGAAGTAGTAAGTTACGCTGGTGGTGTTGAGGCCGACGGCGTTCGCCACTTCCTGCAAGGTTGCGCCGCGTGCGCCATGCTGGTTGATCAGTTCTGCCGCCGCGTCGAGGATCGCCTCGCGCTTGCGCTCAAAGCGCGCAGAACTGCGCACTCTGGTCTGAGCTGACCCCTCCCCCATATCCGCCATGCTATTCATTCGTGGCAGCTATAGCACAGCGACGGGCGCGCGAAAGGTTCGGCCCCGGCCGCGTCAATCTCCGAACCCTCCGCCAGCCTCGGCCTTGGTGCGCAAGTAGGGCGACACTTCGAGCCCGTGTCGCTCGAGCCCGGCCACGACGGTTTTCAAACCGACGTGAGCGGCCCAGAACATCGGTCCGCCAGTCCAGGCCGGCCAGCCGTAACCGTTGAGCCAGACCGTATCGATATCCCCGGCGCGCTGGGCCATTTTCTCATCGAGAATCTTCGCGCCTTCGTTGATCATCGGATAGAGCAGGCGCTCGCTGATCTCCTCCTTGCTGATGGCACGCTGCGGCTTGCCCGATTGCTTCGCGAAGTCGGCGATGATCGCCTTGACCTCTGCCGAGGGAACGCGATTGCGGTTCTCGTCGTAGTCGTAATACCCCTTGCCGGTCTTCTGCCCCCAACGTCCGGCGGCGCAAAGGGCATCGCGGATGGTCTCGATCCGCGCGGGATCGCGATGCCAGCCGATATCGAGCCCGGCGAGGTCGCTCATCTGGAACGGGCCCATCGGGAAACCGAATTCCAGCAGCACGTCGTCGATGTCGTTGTAGGCCGCGCCTTCGAGAATCATCGCTTGGGCCTGCTGCTGGCGGGGCGAAAGCATGCGGTTGCCGATGAAGCCGTGGCACACGCCCGAAACAACCGGGATCTTGCCGATCCGGGGCGCCAGATCCATCACCGTCGCCAGTTCGCCGTTACCGGTTTTCGCCCCGCGCACCACTTCGAGCAGTTTCATGATGTTGGCGGGCGAGAAGAAGTGCATACCCAGCACAGCTTCTGGCCGCGAGGTCTGGGCGGCGATCTCGTCAACGTCGAGGTAGCTGGTGTTCGAGGCGAGGATCGCCACCGGCTTGGCGATCTTGTCGAGCCGGGCGAAGATTTCCTTTTTCAGGTCCATATTCTCATAGACCGCCTCAATCACCAGGTCGCACTGCCCCAGATCTTCGAATTCGACGCTTGGGGTCAGCCGCGCCATCGCGGCCTCGATCTCGTCCTGGGTCATCCGCCCGCGCTTGACCGAATTCTCGTAATTGCGGCGCATCGTGGCGACGCCCTTGTCGAGTGCGGCCTGCTCGCGCTCCACGATGGTCACGGGAATTCCGGCGGTCAGGAAGTTCATCGTGATCCCCCCACCCATCGTCCCGGCCCCCAGCACGCCGACGCGCGCGATGGGCTTGAGCGGGGTTCCGGCCGGGATGTCGTCCACCACGGCGGCATGGGCGCGCGCGGCTTCGATGTGCTCCTTGGCACCGGCAATGGCTTCGGACATGCTTCTACTCTCCCTTCAAATCGTGGAGCCGCCGTCAACGACGATCATCTGGCCGTTGACATAGTGCCCGGCTGGGGCGGCAAGGAAAACGGCGGCCCCGGCAATCTCGCCCGGCTCGCCGATGCGGCGCATCGGGTGGCTGGAATTGAAGCGCTTTTCGGCTTCGGGATTGTCCCACAGCGCCTTGGCGAAATCGGTGCGGATCAGCCCCGGTGCAATCGCGTTGACGTTGATGTTGTGCTGCCCGACCTCGACCGCGAGATTGCGCACCAACTGGAAATCCGCCGCCTTCGAAATGTTGTAGGTGCCGATCGTGGTTGAACCGCGCAGCCCGCCGATCGAGGAAACGACGATCACCGAGCCACTGCGGCGCTCGATCATGCCCGGCAGGCACATCTGGATCAGCCAGTGGTTCGAGAGCACGTTGTTGTCGAGGATCTTGCGGAACTGCTCGTCGCTGATCCCGCTCATTGGCCCGTAATATGGGTTGGTTGCGGCATTGCAGACCACGATATCGATCGGTCCGACTTCGGCCTGGGTTCGGCTGACCAGTTCCTGCAGCGCCGCTTTCGATGAAATGCTGGCGGCGATGGCGGTCGCCGTGCCGGCACCGTGCGCCGCATTGATCGCGGCGGCCACGTCCTCACAGGCGTCCTGCTTGCGGCTCGAGATCACGACGCGGGCGCCGTGATCGGCCATGGCCTCGGCAATCGCGCGGCCAATCCCGCGCGTGCTGCCGGTGATTACCGCGACTTTGCCTGACAGGTCGAACAGCTTCATCAATTGTCTCCTTCGCTCGGTCAGGCCGCCTCGAACAGCGCCTTGAGGTCTTTCTTCAGGATCTTGCCATTGGCATTGCGCGGCAGGGTCTCGGCCATGAACAGGATCCGCACCGGCACCTTGAAAGCGGCAAGCCGCGCCCGCACCCAATCCTGCAATTCGGCCTCGCTGACGCTGGTGCCGGGTGCCAGATGGACAACTGCCGCCGGCTCTTCACCCAGAGTGCGGTGGGGCACGCCGATCAGCGCGGCGTCGGTTACCGCGGGATGATCGTAAAGGACGTTCTCGACCTCGGAGGAATAGATGTTCTCTCCGCCACGGATGATGATGTCCTTGGCCCGATCGACGATATAGCAGAACCCCTCTGCGTCGAGCCGCGCCAGGTCGCCGGTCCGCACCCAGCCATCGACAAAGGTCGACGCGCTCGCTTCGGGATTGTTCCAGTACCCCTTCACGATCATCGGCCCGCGAGCCCATAGCTCTCCGACTTCGCCCACCGGGAGGACGGTGACCCCGTCCTCGGCACGGATTTCGAGATCGGCCACGGGCACTGGCGGCCCGGCGCTTTCGGGGCGATTGAGGTAGTCTTCGGACGAATGGTTCGTCACCGTCGCCATGGTCTCGGTCATGCCCCAGCCGTTGCCGGGCTGCGCGCCGAAGACATCGCGGATCTTGCGCACCAGTTCCGGTGCGGACGGCGCACCGCCATAGGAAATCGCCTCGAGCGAGGAGAGATCGTACTTGTCGCGATCAGGATGCTCGATCAGCTGCCAGGCGATCGTCGGCACACCCCCGGTCAGATTCACGCGTTCGCGCTCGATGATTTCATAGGCCTTGAGCGTATCCCACTTGCGCATGAATATCAGCCGGTTGCCCGCCGCGATGGCGCCCATCAAGGTGGCGCTGCAAGCCGTGACATGGAACAGCGGGATCACCATCAGCGCGCTCTTGCGGACCGGATCGGGCAATTGCTCCCCGCGCCGCAGCACCGCCCGCGCAGCCGAATAGCCGCCGGAGAGGATGTTGGTTACCAGATTGCGATGCGTGCCCAGCGCGCCCTTGGGATTACCGGTCGTACCCGAGGTATAGAAGATCGTCGCATCGTCGTCGGGCGCGATGACTTCGGCGGGGATCGCCGTGTCGGGCAGGCTTGCCCAGTCCGCGGCCGCACCGATCACGCTTTCCAGCGCCTCCATCCCATTGGGCAAGCCGGCACCGCGCGTGACGAACACCGCTGCCAGGTCCGGCAAGTCGGCGCGATGCGGCACGATCCGCTCGATCCGCTCGGCATCGCAGATAAGAACCTTGCTCCCCGAATTGGCGAGCCCATACGCAAGCTCCGCCCCGGTCCACCACGCGTTAAGCGGCACGCAGATCGCGCCGATGGTGGTCGCCGCGAAAAACGCCACCGGCCATTCCGGCAGGTTGCGCATCGCCAGCGCCACCCGGTCGCCCTTGCCAATCCCTAGCGCTCTGAGATGTGCCGCCAGCGCCGCCACGGCGCGGTACCACGCGGCATAGCTGACGCGCTCATCCTCATAGACCAGGAACGTGGCATCACCATGCGCGCGTCCGGTCTCGGCCAGGGCAGCCAGGCTGGCAGGGGCGTTCTTCCACACCCGGGTCGGAATCCCGCGGATTGACACAAGCTCGATCTCGAAGCGCTGCCCCGGGGCGCAGAGCTGGCTCTGCACTTCGGCCAGCGTCATGCGTGGCCAGCCCAGTTCCGCTGCACAGCCACTCACATCCGCGCCCTGTCTATGCTGCTGCCACGCACCGGCATTCTCTCCCACAGCGGCCCGATTGTTTCGATACCGCGCTTTCGATTATTTCACCCAACCGCATAAAGGACAATCATTTTCGCGCAGCGCCCGAGGTGCCGGGATTTGGATTGAGCGGGGCTTACGCGCCAAAGCCGGTACGCGCAGAAATGCCGCGCAATGTCAGACTCATAGGCCCTTGCAGCGCCCTCACCCGATTACAGAGCACGGGATGCTCGCCGCGGGAATGGCACGCGCGCAACGCATGCGAACAGCATGGCCCCGCCGCTTGGGTGAACGTACCGATGGCAAGAAGATCCGGTCCGCGGAAACGGCAGCCATCCCTGATGCCAATCATATCGATGGGGAAAGGGATGGTAGCGGAGGAGGGACTCGAACCCCCGACACGCGGATTATGATTCCGCTGCTCTAACCAGCTGAGCTACTCCGCCACACCAATCGCAAGCGCGCTGTCGCGTGGACAGGCGGCGCACATAGGGGGGTCAAAGCGCCGGGTCAAGCGCGAACCTTGCCCCTGAATTTCCAGATCCCCAATTCTTCCCAATGGGGATTGCAATAGAGGTGCAAACCGAGGCCAGTGAAGGCAAAATCGCGCGATTTCAGCACTGGTCCCAGTTCCGCTTGCAGCGCACGCGCCTGTGCTGGGGCAACCTTGTTCTGGACGGTTATGTGCAGGCGCGGGGTATGTTGATCCTGGGCGGTCAGCGCTCCATGGAAGTGATCGGCAATCACCCGGCGCACCGCCAGCATGCCCGGGCTGGTGATGGCGAGCGCGGTGCCCTTCCCCAGGTTCATCAGACCATCGATCCGAGCAGGTGGAGCGCTGAATTCCCCAGAGAGTCGGGCCAGCACCGAACGCAGTTCCTCGCGCAATGACGGGGCAAAAGCATGAAACAGCGTCACGTGAGCTTTCAGGTGATTGCGCTCCGGCGGAAAATGGGCGCGGCGCAAACCGTCGGCCCATGCGAAGACATCGGCCGGAAGTTCGGCGGTCACGATGAATGGCGCGGGCGGCGCCTCTTTGGGGGGATCGGTCGGCACCGCCCGCACCTAGCGGCTTCGTGCCGCCAGAACCAGCTACTTCACGCTGGCTAAAGCAGCCGGGCCGATCCAGCCAATCGGCTTTTCTGCGCAGGGTGATCGCCCAAAGCGATCAAGGCTGCTTGCAATGCCCCCTGCGCGGCAGCACTGTGGCCAAAACAGAGGAGAGACCTGAATGTCGCAAACCGTCGGCGGCCTCGCCGCCTTTGCCCTGCTCTTGACGACCACCAGCGCCCTGGCCGGCACGCCAGCGAACGCGCCGGACATGACGCCCAAGCCAGCAAGCCAAGCCACCGTCGCCGCGCAACGGGCCGCCAGCGCGGCTCTGCCAGCCGACAACGGGAACGACGCCGAATTCTCCACGCGCGGCTTCATCGCGACCCGCGCTGACCCGGTTATCCGCAGCGCTGACGGTCGGCCGGTGTGGAACATGGCAGCGTTCGATTTCGTCAAGGGCGCGCCGCCGAGCACGGTCAACCCGTCGCTCTGGCGCGAGATGACCAATCTCAACAAGCACGGCCTGTTTCAGGTCAGCGACGGCGTATGGCAGGTGCGCGGGTTCGATCTTTCGAACATGACGATCATCAAGGGCAATACCGGGTGGATCCTGATCGATCCGCTGACCACACGGGAAACCGCGGCCGCCGCGCTGGAACTCGTCAACCAGCAGCTTGGTCCCCGCCCGGTCGTCGCGGTGATCTACAGCCACAGCCACGTCGATCACTTCGGCGGAGTACGTGGCGTAGTGAACGAGGCCGACGTCAAGGCTGGCAAGGTGGCGATCATTGCGCCTGCCCATTTCACCGAAGAAACGTCGTCCGAAAGCGTCATGGCCGGAGCGGCGATGGCCAGGCGCGCCAACTACCAGTTCGGCGTCGGCCTCCAGCCAGGCGCGCAAGGCCAGATGGGCAGCGGCATCGGCATGGCCGGCGCGGCGGGTGAAATCACCCTGATCGAGCCAACCGACACGATTTCCCACACCGGCGAGACGCGAAGCATCGACGGTGTTCAGCTTGAATTCCAGATCGTCTCGGGTAGCGAGGCCCCGGCCGAACTGAACGTGTTCATCCCGGGCCAGAAGGTCTTCCTTTCAGCCGAAATGTCGACCTGTTCGTTGCACAATATCCTGACCCCGCGCGGCGCGAAGGTGCGCGACGCCCATGCCTGGGCAGGATTCCTGGATGAAGCGTTGCAACTTTACGGCGGCCGGGCCGAGGTCGATATTTCGAGCCATTGCTGGCCCGTTTTCGGCCAGGCCAACGTGGCGAAAATGCTGGCGGGGCAACGCGACAACTATCGCTACCTCCACGATCAGACCGTCCGCCTGATGAATCAGGGCGAGACGCCTACCGAGATCGCCGAGGATCTCAAGCAGCCCGAAGCGCTTGCCGCCCAATGGTATAACCACGGCTATTACGGGACCTACAGCCACAATTCCAAGGCGATCTATCAATTCTACCTTGGCTGGTACGATGCCAATCCGGCCAATCTCAACCCGCTGCCGGTGGTCCCGCGCGCCAAGAAGTATGTCGCGGCAATGGGCGGGCCAAAGAAGGTTCTGGCGCTCGCCCGCTCGGCCATGGCCGAAGGGGATTATCGCTGGTCGGTCGAGCTGCTCAACCAGCTTGTCTTTGCCGACCCCGCGAACAAGGACGCGCGCGCGCTGCTGGCCGACAGTTTCGAACAGCTTGGTTATCAGTCGGAAAGCGGGATCTGGCGCAACCAGTACCTTACCGCCGCGAACGAATTGCGGAATGGCTATCAGCCGCAGCGGATCAATACCCAGAGCGCCGACATGATTGCCGCCGTGCCGACCAGCCTGCTGCTCGATTCCGCCGCAACGCGGTTCGATCCGGCCAAACTGGGCGGTCGCAAGCTGGCCTTCAACCTGATCATGCCGGACCGCAATGAAACCGCCGGGGTCGAACTGACCGGGACGACCATGATCGGGCGGATGACCCCGCTGGGCACAGTCAATGCGACTATCACGGCCCCCCGGCGGCTAATCCTGGGGCTCTTGTTCCTCAAGATGCCGCTCGATCAGCTCGAAGCGGCGGGACTCAAGGTCGAAGGTGACCGGGACGCACTCAAGGCCTGGCTCGATGCCGTCGATCCGGTGAGCAGCGGGTTCAACATCATCGAACCCTGACGCTGTGGCCAAGGATCCGCGCGGGGATCAGAAGTCCCCGCGTGCCTTGCGCAGCGTGTACCAGGCCTGGACGTTGGCATTGTGCTCTTCCAGCGTGGCGGCAAACTTGTGCCCACCGGTACCGTCGGCGACCATGTAAAGCACGTTGGTGTTGGCCGGATGCAGCACCGCCGCGATAGAGGCGCGCCCCGGGTTGGTGATCGGCCCCTTGGGCAGGCCTACCATCGAATAGGTGTTGTAGCCGTTCACCGCCTGGATCTCGCTCTGCTTGATCCGGCGGCCCAGCGGCTTGCCCTTGGTAATCGGATAGATGATCGTCGGATCGGCCTGGAGCATGATCCCCTGGCGCAAACGGTTGGAATAGAGCCCGGCCACGATCGTGCGTTCATCGGGTTTGCCGGTTTCCTTTTCGACGATGGCGGCCAGCGTCAGCGCCTCTTCGGGCGTCTTCACAGCGATGTTGCTGCCGCGCCCAGCCCACAACTCCGCAAGGGTGCGCTGCATCGCGGCCTGCATCCGCAGCAGCACGGCCTGGCGGCTCTCACCCTTCTGGATTTCATAGGTGTCGGGCAGGATCGACCCTTCCGCCGGAATCTCGATCGTGCCGGTCAGCAGCGGATTGGCCATCAGCCGCTCATAAACCATGATTGAGGGCATCCCTTCCGGGATCGTGACGAAGCGGCGCAGCACCTCGTCGCCCTGGATAATCGAGAGGATTCTGGCAGCGCTCGCCCCCTTGGGGAACATGAACTCCCCGGCCTTGATCGGCGCCCCGCCACCGAAAACGCGGGCGCGCAGCTTGAAGGTGCTGGCCGAAGCGATCACCCCGTTGGCTTCAAGCTTGTCGGCAACGATGCTCAGGCTCGCCCCATCGGGAACGATGAAGGGAGTGTCCTTGGCAAGCGGTCCCGATAGGTACCAGCCGCCAACAAACCAGCCCAGCACGGCGAGCAGCAGCGCGCCGGCGATAAGCGTTGGCAGCCCTCCCCGACGAGAACCGAGCACTGGATCAGTCCTCCAGCGCCTTCACGACCACGCTGGCATTGGTCCCGCCAAAGCCGAACGAGTTGTTCAGCGCGGCGCGGACCTTCCGCTTCTTGGCGGTGTGCGGAACCAGGTCGACGCCTTCGGTGCCTTCGTCCGGATTGTCGAGGTTGAGCGTCGGGGGAACGATCTGGTCGCGGATCGCGAGGATGCAGAAGATCGTCTCGACCGCGCCAGCGCCGCCCAGCAGGTGGCCGATGGCGGACTTGGTGCTGCTCATCGAGGCACCGCCCAGGTCATCGCCCAGCACGCGCTTTACCGCGCCCAGTTCGATCGTGTCGGCCATGGTCGAGGTGCCGTGGGCGTTGACATAGTCGATGTCGCCCGGGCCCATTCCGGCCTTGCGCAGCGCCATGCGCATCGAAAGCTCGGCACCCTTGCCTTCGGGGTGCGGGGCGGTGACGTGATAGGCATCGCCCGACAGGCCATAGCCCACCACTTCGGCATAGATCTTGGCGCCGCGCGCCTTGGCGTGCTCGTATTCTTCCAGCACGACAACCCCCGCGCCCTCGCCCATGACGAAGCCGTCGCGGTCCTTGTCGTAAGGGCGGCTGGCCTGTTCCGGGCGGTCGTTGTAGCTGCAGTTGAGCGCGCGGGCCTGGGCGAACCCGGCCACGCCCAGCGGGTTGATCGTGCCTTCGGCGCCGCCCGCCAGCATGACGTCGGCATCGCCGTCCTTGATCATGCGCGCGGCATCGCCGATCGAGTGCGCGCCGGTGGAACAGGCGGTCACGACCGCATGGTTCGGCCCCATCAGGCCATACTTGATCGAAACCTGGCCCGAGATCAGGTTGATCAGGCGGCCATGGACGAAGTGCGGCGAAACGCGGCCCGGGCCCTTTTCATGGAGAACAATCGATTCGCTTTCAATCCCCGGCAGCCCGCCGATGCCCGAACCGATCGAGCAACCGGTGCGCATCTTGAGATCGTCGTCCATGTCGACGAGGCCGGCGTCTTCAAGCGCCTGCCCGGCGGCATCGATGCCGTAAACGATGAAGGGATCGACCTGGCGCTGGATCTTGTGATCGACGCGCTTGTTCGGATCGAAGCCATAGGGGTGATCGGCCGGCTTCACTTCGCAGGCGATCGTGCACTTTTGGTTGGATGCGTCGAAACGGGTAATCGGGCCCGCGCCGGACTTGCCCGCGATCAGGTTAGCCCAGGTTGTTTCGACATCGGCCCCGAGCGGGGTGACAAGGCCAAGACCGGTTACGACGACACGGCGCATTCGCGTTCTCCAAAGCTCAGAAAATCAATTAGCCCAAACGCAGGACAGGCTCAGCCCCGTGCGGGCCGAGCCTGTCTAAGCCCCACGGCGCCCGCACAAGCGGTATCAGCCGGACGGGACATGGGCAGAGGCAATCAGCCCCCAATCAACCCTTGTGGTCGTTGATGTACTTGATCGCGTCGGAAACGGTGCTGATCTTTTCAGCGGCGTCATCCGGGATCTCGACACCGAATTCTTCTTCGAAGGCCATGACCAGCTCGACGATATCGAGCGAGTCAGCGCCCAGATCATCGATGAAGCTGGCGTCTTCGGTGACCTTGTCGGCTTCCACACCCAGGTGTTCGACAACGATCTTCTTAACCCGATCGGCGGTGTCGCTCATTTATTTTACCCCTTTGAGGACGGAGGATGATGTTTCGAAATTGCGCCCTAAAGCCCATGCGCGACGCTGGCAAGTCCATTGCGCGAAATGCATGCCTTGGACTGTGCAAAGCGCGCTTTTACGTGTCTGACGCATCCGGTCGGTGGCAGGCGCAAGCCCGCTGGCATAACGCCGCTGTCTCGATTAGGCTCTGCGCCAAACCAAGCAAAAGGAATTGAGGATGCTGGCCAACAAGTTCGTACTCATGTCAGCCGCCGCGCTGGCACTCGGCATGGCAGCGGCGCAAGGCGTGTCGGCGCAGTCCGGCGCAAGCGATACCGACAAGGCGGTCCAGAACTACAAGGCCGCGCTCGATGCCGCATATATGCCCGGTTACTGGAACGGAAGCTTCGAAGAGCTCGACGCATCGGGCAAGGTCATCGATTCCAACACGACCCCCAGCTGCATCGCCGCCGACGATCAGCAATCGTTTTCCTCGACCATGGTCGAAGCCGTCGCAATGATCCGCAACACGGGCAATTGCACCAGCACGAGCGGCGGGCCGGGATCGCTGAATTTCTCGCTCACCTGCAAGACCGCGAATGGCGACATGCTGAGCTTCGTTTCAACCGGCAGCTACAAGCCCGGTGTCTCCAGCGAGCTGCGTATCACGATCGGCATGCCCGGAAGCGAGAGCACGATGCACGTGACGAGCCAGAAGGTCAGCGACAATTGCCCCAAATAGGCTGAGCCGCGCGGGCGAGCGGGACCGCCCCCTCGCCCACCGCGCTCCTTAGCCCTGCGGCTTCTGCGGTTCGACCACGCGGATGTGGAGTTCGCGCAGCTGGCGGTTTTCGGCCGGCGAAGGCGCGCCCATCAGCAGGTCTTCGGCGCGCTGGTTCATTGGGAACAGCGTGATTTCGCGCAGGTTCTGCACTCCGCACAGCAGCATGACCATGCGGTCCACCCCGGCGGCCATCCCGCCATGCGGCGGCGCGCCATACTGGAACGCGCGGTACATCCCGCCAAAGCGGTCCTCGACGTCCTGCTTCGACAGGCCGACCAGTTCGAACGCCTTGACCATCAGGTCCGGGTGCTGGTTGCGGATCGAGCCCGAGGCCAGTTCATAGCCGTTGCAGACCATGTCATACTGATAGGCCTTGATCGTCAGCGGATCCTGGCTTTCCAGCGCTTCCAGCCCGCCCTGCGGCATCGAGAACGGGTTGTGCGCAAAGTCGATCTTCTTTTCTTCCTCGCTCCACTCGTAGAACGGGAAGTCGATGATCCAGCAGAAGCGGAAGGCGTCCTGCTCAACCAGGTTCAGCTGTTCGCCAACGCGCACGCGCGCCGCTCCGGCCAGCTTTGCCGCCTGTTCGGCCTTGCCGGCGGCGAAGAACGCGCCGTCATCGGGGCCAAGACCCAGCGCATCGAACAGCGCGGCCATCTTGTCCTCGCCGTGGTTCTTGGCGATCGGCCCGCCGAACACGCCGCCCTTGCGGGTGACGTAGCCAAGGCCAGCGTGGCCTTCGCTGCGCGCCCACTCGTTCATGTCATCGAAGAACTTGCGGCTCTTGTCGGCGGTGTTCGGGGCCGGAATCAAGCGCACCACGCCGCCGGTTCCGACGATCTTTTCGAACAGGCCGAAGCCGGACTGGGTGAACTCGCTCGTCACGTCGCGGATGATCAGCGGATTGCGCAGGTCGGGCTTGTCGGTGCCGTAATCGAGCATCGCCTGGGCATAAGGAATGCGCGGGAAGCTGCCCGCGGGCGTCACCTTCTTGCCCTCGGCAAAGGTTTCGAAGATCCCGGCCATGACCGGCTCCATCGTTTCCCAGACTTCTTCCTGGGTGACGAAGCTCATTTCGAGGTCAAGCTGGTAGAACTCGCCCGGCAAACGATCGGCGCGGGGGTCTTCGTCGCGGAAGCACGGCGCGATCTGGAAATAGCGGTCAAAACCGGCCACCATCAGCAACTGCTTGTACTGCTGCGGGGCCTGCGGCAGGGCAAAGAACTTGCCCGCGTGGATACGGCTCGGCACCAGAAAGTCGCGCGCGCCTTCGGGGCTGGAGGCGGTGAGGATCGGGGTCGAATATTCGGTGAAGCCGATGGCTTCCATGCGGCGGCGCGTTTCCGAGATGATCTTCGTGCGCTTGACGATGTTGGCGTGCAGCGTTTCGCGGCGCAGGTCGAGGAAGCGGTAACGCAGGCGGATATCCTCGGGATATTCCTGCTCGCCCGCCACCGGCAGCGGCAGTTCCTCGGCGCGGGAGAGCACCGTCGCGCCGCGCGCGAAGACTTCGATCTCGCCGGTCGCAAGGTTGGGGTTCACGGTCGCTTCGCTGCGCGCCTTGACCACGCCGTCGATGGTGACCACGCTTTCCACGCGCAGACCTTCAAGGATCGCCAGCGCCGCGCTGTCGCTGTCGGCGACGATCTGGGTCATCCCGTAATGGTCGCGCAGGTCGACGAACAGCACGCCGCCGTGGTCGCGCTTGCGGTGAACCCAGCCCGAAAGGCGGATTTCCTGGCCAACATCGCTGGCGCGCAGGGCGCCGCAGGTGTGCGAACGATAAAGATGCATCGAAACTCTTTCCAAGCGGCCCACTTTGATGCAGGGGCGAAAGCGCGGCTAACAGGCGATGGCCGCACTTTTGTCAAGCCGCGAACCCGCACGGGTTCATACAGAAAAGCAATATGAAGATACATCCCCTGATCACGACCACCGCCGCACTGACCGAACTGTGCGAGCGTCTCGCCAAAGCAGACTTCGTGTGCGTCGACACCGAATTCATGCGCGAGAACACATATTGGCCCGAACTCTGCCTGATCCAGATCGCGGATGAGAATGAGGCCGCCGCGATCGATCCGATGGCCAAGGACATCGACCTCGCCCCGCTGCTCGACCTGCTGGTCGATAACGAGGACGTGCTCAAGGTGTTTCACGCCGGCGGGCAGGACGTGGAAATCGTCTACAACCTGACCGGCAAGACCCCGCACCCGATCTTCGACACCCAGATCGCGATGATGGCGATCAGCCAAAGCGAACAGATCGGCTATTCCAACCTCGTCGAATCCTGGCTCGGCCTGCAGATCGACAAGGGCGCGCGCTTTACCGACTGGTCGCGCCGCCCGCTGACCGAACGGCAGATCGAATATGCCATCGGTGACGTTACCCATCTGGCGAAGATCTTCCCCAAGCTGCTCAAGCGCCTGATCAAGACCGGGCGCGGCGCGTGGCTGGATATCGAGATGGAAAAGCTGGCGGACCCGGCGAACTACAAGAACGATCCCACCCTCGCCTGGCAGCGGATCAAGGCATCGGGCCGCAACCCGGCAATGCTGGGTCGGCTAAAGGCGCTGGGCGCGTGGCGCGAACTGGAAGCGCAGGACAAGAATATCCCGCGCGGGCGCATTGCCCGCGACGAGACCCTGGCCGACATCGCCAGTCACCCGCCCAAGACCCAGGCGGACCTCGCCAAGGTGCGCGGGCTTTCGGCAGGCTGGAAGGACAACGAGATCGGCAAGCGCCTGATGCAGACGCTGGCAGATTCGCGTCCGCTCACCGATGCCGAACTGCCGCCCCGCACGCCCCGCGGCGCGCCGCTGGGCAAGGAAGGCGCGCTGGTCGCGGACCTCCTGAAGCTGCTGCTCAAGATCCGCAGCCGCGAGATCGACGTGGCCGCCCGCCTGCTGGCCCGCAGCGAGGATCTGGAGCTGCTGGCCGCCGGGGTGCGCGAACTGCCCCTGCTCGATGGCTGGCGCTACGAAGTATTCGGCAAGGATGCGCTTGATCTTGTTGAAGGAAAGATGGCTTTTGCGGTTGTAAATGGTAAGCTCAGGATGTCGCGCGTCGAGGCTGCCGAGGAATAAACGAAGCATCGGGGGCACCGAGCTGGCGAAATACAGGGGAGATTGCAGATGATTCGACTTCGCCTTGCCGCCGCACTGGTCGGGCTGATTTCCGTTCCGGCATTCGGTTACGGTGCGATTGCCATCGATCAGAAAAGCACCTCGATCCAGCCGGGTTATGGTTATTCCAAGGGGCAACCCGATCAGGCTACAGCCGAGCGCGTCGCCAAGCAATTCTGCGACAAGTACAATCCCAATGGCGAGTGCAAGACCATCATGTGGTTCAAGACCTGCGGCGCCTACGTCAATAGCGAAGGCTACTATGGCTACGGCTATGGCGACACCAAGACCGACGCGATCAATTCCGCGCTCGAACAGTGCAATCCCGAAGCTGGCGCCTGCAAGCTGGTGATCGCCGCTTGCGACGACGATCCGAACTGACTGGGCGTTTCGGTTGCCTGGTCTTTAGTGCTAAGCGCTAGCCTATGACCACCTACCTGCCCACGCTCAAGCAGCTTCAGTACCTCGTCGCGCTGCACGAACATGGGCACTTCGGCCGCGCGGCTGACGCCTGTTTCGTCTCCCAATCGACGCTGTCGGCGGGCCTGCGCGATCTGGAGACCCTGCTGGGCGTGGTGCTGGTCGAACGGACCAAGCGCGCGGTACGCTTCACTCCGCTCGGCAATGCCGTGGTTGCCAAGGCCCACCGCCTGCTGCGCGAGGCGGAGGAACTGTCCGACATGGTGCAAAGCGCCGGGCAGCCGCTGTCGGGCGACGTGCGGATGAGCGTGATCCCCACTATCGCACCGTTCCTGCTGCCCCGCATGCTGCCCCGCCTGCGGCGCGAGCGCCCTCAGCTCAAGCTCTACCTGCGCGAGGAAGCCAGCGCG
Source organism: Novosphingobium sp. (assembly GCF_041915465.1). Taxonomy (GTDB): domain Bacteria; phylum Pseudomonadota; class Alphaproteobacteria; order Sphingomonadales; family Sphingomonadaceae; genus Novosphingobium. The sequence continues at coordinate 40,163 of NZ_JAYSBK010000014.1, forward strand.
GCGGCGATGGAATCGCTCCACCATGGCCGCTCGGACTGCGTGCTGCTCGCCCTGCCCTTCGCGACCGGCGAGGTTGAGAAGGAGACGATCGAGCTCGACGCGCTGTTCGTCGCCTTTCCCAAGGACGATCCCCGCGATCCCCCGGCCGAAATCACCGCCGACCTGATCGACGAGAACCGCCTGCTGCTGCTGGAAGACGGGCACTGCCTGAAAGAGCACGCCCTCGCCGCCTGCAACCGCCCCGAACTGCGCGCCAGTGCGACCATGATCGGCACCAGTCTGCACACGCTGGTGCAGATGGTGGACAATGGCCTGGGCCTGACGATGCTGCCGGAAATGGCGCTCGACGCGGGGATTCTCAACGGCACCAATGTGGTTGCACGCCCCCTGATCAGCGCCAGCGCCAATCGCGAGATTGCCCTGGTGTGGCGCAAGAACAGCCCGCGCGCCGACGACTTCCGCCTGCTGGCCGAGGAACTTCGAGCCGGCTAGCGCTCAATCCATGTGCTTCAAACCCACCCGCAGGTAATCCCAGCCGGTGATCACCGTCAGCACCGCCGCCGCCCACAGCGTGGTGAGGCCGACCGTGTGGGGGAAGTTCATCTCGATGCCGAAGGCCTGAACGGTCCACCACGGGGTCGCCCGCCCCAGGATCAGCGCGCCGAGCGAGACCATCTGAAAGGTGGTCTTCCACTTGGCGAGGCGGCTGACGGGCACCGAGACGCGCAGCCCGCCCAGAAATTCGCGCAGGCCCGAAACGGCAATTTCGCGGATCAGGATGATCAGCCCCGCGATCACGTGCATATCGCCCACGTAAGGGCCGGTCAGCACGCCTTGCGCCGCCAGCACGAGCAGGACGGCGGCGACCATGATCTTGTCGGCGATGGGGTCCAGAAACTGGCCGAGTTTGCTGACCGCGCCGTATGAGCGCGCGACATAGCCGTCGAAATAATCGGTAATCCCCATCAGGCAGTAGAGGCCGAATGCCAGCAGATATCCGAACTCCCAGTTGGGCCACCACAGAAAGGCCACCAGCAGCGGCACCGCGACGATGCGGGACAGGGTCAGCAGGTTCGGCAGCGTCAACATGAACAGGGGCTTAGCGGCTCTTGGGCAAGTGCAAAAGGGGCGAGTGAAAAAGAGGCGATTTGGGGGGTTGTCCGGCGGGGAAGTGCCGCTAGGGTCCGGCCCGAGTTTCGCGGACCAGTTGCGAGAGTATGACCACACAAACCCACCTGATCCATTCGCGGCGGTTCCTGCCGCTGTTCGTGACCCAGCTGCTCAGCGCTTTCAACGACAACCTGTTCAAGAACGCCATGGTGCTGTTCGTCGTCTACAACGTCTACCAGTCCGAACAGGCCGAAGCCCAGTTCAGCGCGATCGCATCGGGGCTGTTCATCCTCCCGTTCTTCGTCTTTTCCGCCATTTCCGGCCAGCTTGCCGACATGCGCGACAAGGCGCGGATCATCCGCATCGTCAAGGCCTGTGAAATCGGCATCATGACGGTTGGTGCGATCGGACTATGCCTCGCCTGGAAGGGCTTTGCGGTCACCACCCTCGCGATTCCGCTGATGTTGGCGGCACTGTTCGCGATGGGGGTTCATTCCACCTTCTTCGGCCCGATCAAGTACGCGATCCTGCCCCAGCATCTGCATCCGAATGAAGTGCTGGCAGGCACCGGACTGGTGGAGGCAGGCACCTATATCGCGATTCTGACCGGCACGATTCTCGCCGGATGGATCCCGATCGAGTGGGCCGCGGGCGGGGTGATCGTCACCGCGATGCTCGGCTATGCCGTCAGCCGCCAGGTCCCCCCCGCCCCGCCGCATCACGAGCCCGAACCGCTCGACTTCCACTTCATCCGCTCGTCCATCGCGCTGGTCCGCAACACCAGCCACGATCGCCGCGTGTTCCTGGCGATCATGGCGATCAGCTTTTTCTGGACGATCGGCACCGTGCTGTTCGTCCAGTTTCCGCCGCTGGCCAAGAACGTGCTGATGGCGAGCAAGGAAGTGGCCAGCCTGTTCCTGGTGATCTTCTCGGTCGGCGTGGCGATCGGCTCGATGTCGGTCAACGCTCTGCTCAAAGGCACGGTTTCGGCGCGCTATTCGCCCTCGTCGGTCGTCGTGATGGGCTTTTTCGTGATCGGCTTCTACCTGGTCTGCAACGCCTGGCCGGGCCACACCGACAATCACCTGATGAACGTGGGCGAGTTCATGGCAGAGCCGCTGGCGGTGCCGCTGATGCTCACCCTGCTGGGCATTGCGGTCGCGGGCGGGATGTTCGTGGTGCCGCTCTACGCCTTCCTCACCACCTTCGTCGACAAGTCGCAGACCGCCCGGACGATCGCGGCCAACAACATCGTCAATTCCGGCGCGATGGTGATGGGTTCGCTGTTCGCCACCGGGCTTTCGGCGGTTGGCGTGCCGATCATCCAGCAATTGCTACTGAGCGCGGGGATGTGCCTGATCTCGGCCGCGATCGCGCGCCGCCTGGTTGCCGCCGAGCGCGAGGGCTGAGCCGCTCCCGCGCGCTCAGGCGATGTAGAGCGAGACTGCCAGGAAGCAGGCGCAATAGGCCATCAGGAAATCCCTGACGTCATCGAGCGAGATCCAGCGACCGCGCGCTTCCCCGGCCACTGCCAAGCCCGTGCGCACGTGCGGGGGCAGACTGCGACGAAACGGATGTCCGGCAGTTTCATCGGTGAGGACCAGCGACCTTCTTTTTGTGCGTTCCATATGTCCGGGTTAAGAACTTCTTCACCATTCGGGCAACGGAAATAACGTGGTTAATCCGGACTATCCCAAAGCGGGACAGGTTTGTTCTCACAGCCGTTTCAGCCGCAACCATTGCGGCGGGCATGGCCTGCGGCTAAACCCCGCTGATGAGCGAGAACACGACAGTTAATGGCGGGCGGCTGCTCGTCGATTGCCTTTTCGAACAGGGCTGCGACCGCGTTTTCACGGTGCCGGGGGAAAGCTTCCTCGCGGTGCTCGACGCGCTCCACGACTCCGACCAGGTCCAGACCGTGATCTGCCGCCAGGAAGGCGGAGCCGCGTTCATGGCCTGCGCCGACGGGGCGATGACCGGGCGGCCCGGTGTCTGCTTCGTCACGCGCGGTCCCGGGGCAACCAATGCCAGCATCGGCGTCCACGTCGCGATGCAGGATTCGCAGCCGATGCTGCTGTTCGTCGGCGACGTCGATCGCGGGATGCGCGACCGCGAAGGCTTTCAGGAAGTCGATTTCGGCCAGATGTTCGGCCCCCTCGCCAAACTGGTGCTGCGGATCGACGATGCGGCGCGGATTCCCGAATATGTCGCGCGGGCCTGGGCGACGGCGATTTCGGGGCGGCCGGGGCCGGTCGTGATCGCCCTGCCCGAAGATATGCTGCTCGATCGGGTGAGCGGCATCGGCCCGCGCCCCCAGGTTGTCCGACCGGCTCAGGCTGTCTGCCCGGACGCCATGGAAACCTTGATAGAACTGCTCAACGATGCCGCCGCGCCCGTCGCGATCATCGGCGGCGCGGGCTGGAACGCCAAGGCCCGTGAATACTTCACCCGCTTTGCCGAAGGCATCGGCTTGCCTGTGGCCGGCGCTTTTCGCCGACAGGACGCGATCCCGAATTCAAGCAAGGTCTGGACCGGCAACCTTGGCTATGGCCCCAATCCTAAGCTGGTCGAGCGGATCAAGCAGGCTGACCTGGTGCTGGTGGTTGGCGCCCGGCTCGGCGAGGCGACCACCGATGGCTATACCCTGATCACCCCCGATCACCCCGGACAGATCCTGATCCACGTCCACCCCGATCCGGACGAGCTTGGCCGGGTCTATCGTCCCGATCTCGCCATTTGCGCCGACATGGCCGAATTCGCCGAGGCAGCGGACCTGTGGGACCACGATGTCGTCCCGTTTGACGCGGGCAAGGAAGCCCACCGCGAATGGCTTGAATGGAGCACGGCCAAACCTGCGCCCTTTGCGCTCGACATGGCTGCCTGCGTCACCGCGATGCGCGAGGCACTGCCCGACGACAGCATCATCTGCAACGGCGCGGGCAATTTCTCGGGCTGGTGGCACCGCTACTGGCACTACAACGGCCATCCCACCCAGCTTGCTCCGACCGCTGGGGCCATGGGCTATGGCGTGCCGGCTGCGGTTGCGGCCGCCCTGCGCCATCCCGAACGGACCGTGATCGCACTCGCCGGGGACGGGGACTTCCTGATGAATGGGCAGGAACTGGCCACCGCCGTCCAATACGGCTGCGACATCCTGGTCGTGCTGGTCGATAACGGCG